>NZ_JBQSUZ010000007.1:0-176731 GCF_052375975.1 Halomonas sp. TP35
GAGGGTAACGCGATTTTTCATAAGGATAATGCCTTGGTTTTGTTGATTAAATGATACTGCGAGTTATAAAGCGCTACGCGATTAATGACGCCAGGTTCTGTTAGTCGCTGTCAAAAGCCGAACGCCATCCGCCAGCGAGTGTTCGCAAAATCTATCTAAAACGTCATTTTTCGCTATTTTTTAAAATGAACAGTGATTGATCAAATGATTGGATAATTAAGCGCCTTTCGTCAAACATGGTGACGGGGTTTTTGAATGGATAGTTACTATACAAAAGTATAAATATTATGTTTTTACAGTTTTATTAGCTATAAATCTATATTATTCAATCGTTTATCATAGGTGTTTTTTATAATATTTTCATGATCTCTGAAATGTGCTTAATGCTCTTATGATCAAGCTATTTACAAATGATCGTCTAGTGGTAGATTGAAGGCATCAGTAGGCGGCTGGATAGAGTGTCTGGATATTTGTTGTTATCAGCCGCTGTGCTTCTATTGCTTGTACGGGGAGAACCTGAATGTCTAATAAAACGCCTGCTCTCAGAATCGCGATTGGTGGCGATGAGGCTGCTTACGACTTAAAAGAAATACTGATCAGCCATGTTCGTGAGCTAGGCTTCGAGGTTGAAGATTTTGGCACGTTTAATGCTGAGCCGGTGCTGTATCCCGACGTCGCCTTTGAGGTGGCAACGGCCATTAAGGAAGGACGTTTTGATCGTGGAGTACTGGTCTGTGGGACGGGTATCGGGGTGGCTATTTCTGCCAATAAAGTGCCAGGTATACGGGCTGCTCAAGCGCATGATGTTTATTCGGCCGCTAAAGCTCAAACCAGTAACAACGCACAAATTGTGACCCTTGGGGCGAGGGTTGTGGGACCAGAATTAGCCAAGTTAATTGTCTCCACTTTTTTGAATCATCATTTTTCTGGTGGTGCTTCCGAATTAAAAATAGCAAAAATTGAAGAGTACGAGTCTCGATTAACAACCCGCTAATCATAAGTTGATGGGATGACGAGACTGATTAATAGCCAGAAATTAACAATAACACCACCATGCAAGCTGTGATGACGCCGTACGTCTTCACTCCGGAGGTATAACAATGACACGCCTGTTTAATGATCCGAGTAATTTTCCTGAAGAAGCGCGCTTAGGGTTAGTAGCTGCTAATCGCGATAAGTTGATGGCTGTGCCCGGTGGTGTTGTGCGCAGTACGCGCAGTGAGCCCGGTACGGTAGCCGTTGTAATTGGAGGCGGGAGCGGCCATTACCCAACCTTTGCTGGTTTGGTGGGGCAAGGGTTAGCGCATGGTGCCGTCATGGGAAACCTGTTCTGCTCTCCTTCATCTCAGCAGGTTTACTCGGTGGCTAAAGCCGCCCATAACGGTGGGGGTGTGCTGCTTTCGTTTGGCAATTATGCGGGTGATGTGCTGCATTTTGGTGAGGCACGAGAGCGCCTCATTGCCGAGGGTATTCCCTGTGAAATCGTGCTGGTGACTGATGATGTAGCCAGTGCACCGCTAGAAGAGATAGATAAGCGTCGTGGCATTGCGGGGGACTTAACCGTTTTTAAGGCCGCTGCTGCCGCTGCTGAAAACGGCTTATCGCTTGAAGCAGTCGTCGTGGTGGCGAAAGAGGCAAACCGTTGCACGCGCTCTTTTGGTGTTGCCTTTGAGGGGTGCACGCTGCCAGGAGCGGATGATTCGCTCTTCCATGTGCCTGAGGGCAGGATGGCTATTGGGTTGGGGATTCATGGCGAGCCTGGCATTAGTGAGGCTGATATTCCCACTGCGGATGAGCTGGCAGACATGCTCGTTAATCGATTGCTGCAAGAGGTTCCTGAAGGTATTGAAATCAGCGGAGCCCGCGTGGCCGTGGTGCTTAATGGTTTAGGCACCGTAAAGTACGAAGAACTATTTGTCATTTATCGTAAAGTCGATGAGCTATTGCAGAGTGCAGGCATACACATTGTAGAGCCGGATGTGGGTGAGCTGGTGACTAGCCTGGATATGGCTGGGGTTTCACTGACATTTTTCTGGCTTGATCAGCAAATGGAACCGCTTTGGACCGCTGCGGCTGATGCGCCTGGTTATCGAAAAGGCAGTGTCAAGCCCGCTGAGGCGTTAGACCCGGCTGAGGTAGAGGTAGTGGTGCAAGATGCTATTCCTGAGGCCAGCGAGTCTTCTCGCAAGTTGGCGCGGGGCGTCATCGAGTCGCTGGAGGTTCTTGCCAATACCGTCAATAGGAATTGTGATTTATTGGGTCAGATTGATGCCGTCGCAGGTGACGGTGATCATGGCATCGGTATGCAGCGCGGTAGTAAAGCGGCGCTAGAAGGTGCTAACGAGGCTTTTAATAAAGGTGCGGGAGCGCAAACAGTGCTGCAATGGGCAGGGCAGCACTGGTCAGATAAAGCGGGCGGTACGTCAGGGGCTATCTGGCGAGTGATTCTGAAATCAATGGGAGAGTCGCTGGGCAATGATAGGCTGCTCTCAGGCCAGCGCCTTGCGGCAGGTGTGATAAATGCGCGTGACCAGGTAATGGCGTTTGGTAAGGCGGAGCTGGGCGATAAGACGCTCGTTGATGTGCTGGCCCCATTCGCCGATGCTTTATCCAGAGAGGTTGAGAAAGGCGGTGAGCTGGTGACTTGCTGGGAGGTTGCCGCACTCACTGCTAGTAAAGCAGCTGATGAAACGGCGAAGCTGTTGCCCCGAGTGGGGCGGGCACGCCCGTTGGCAGAAAAAAGCCTGGGCACGCGTGATGCAGGAGCGGTTTCGCTCGCGCTGATCATTCAAGCGCTTATCCCTGTATTGAAAAAGTGTGAGCCTAGCTGACATTATACGTTCTCGTGCGAGGTGCTTAAGTAGGAGTGCCTCGTTTTTAAGTACGTGCCATGCTTTTAAACAATTCCCGGATGCTGAATGAATAGTCAAGATGTTGCTGACATTGACTTAATGACAGAGATTTCGACTCTCTACTATGTACAGGGGGAAACCCAAGAAGCGATTGCTAATCGACTCGGTCATTCACGAGTACGAATAGGACGTCTGCTTAAAAAGGCGCAAGCAGAGGGAATTGTTGATGTTCGAGTACGAATGCATCCCGCTGTTAGTATTGAAATTGAGCAAGAGCTTAAGCGACGTTTTGGCCTCAAGAGGGCGCTAATTGCCTTGGATAACGCGGATCCGGATGCGCAGCGTTCAGGTGTGGCAAGCCTCGTGGCAGATCACTTATCGCGTAGCCTGATTGATGGCCAGATTGTCGCCGTTGGTATGGGGCGTAATGTAGCCGCCGTGGCAGATAACGTTTTTCAGGCAGAGGTATTAAAGGTTTCTTTTGTCTGTGCAATTGGCGGATCGCTGCGTGCAGGTGAGCATATGAACCCTGACCATATTTGTCGACGCTTGGCGAGCCGGTTTGGCGGCGATAGTGAGACACTTTACGCTCCTGCCTTGGTGCAAAATGGCGATGTAAGGGACGCATTGTACGAAAATTCCACTGTTCGCCAGACGCTGGATCGTGCTCGACGTGCTGATACTGCTTTAATTGGTGTGGGTGACGTAAGTGAAGATAGCAATATGGTGCGCATGGGGTGGTTTTCTGCTCAGGAGATAGCCGAAGCACGCCTGTCTGGAACGGTGGGGGATATGATGGGCTATGACTTTATCGATATCCACGGTCAGCCTTCTGATACACGCATGCAGGGGCGTGTAGTAGGCCTTAATATTCAGGACCTTACGCGAATTCCCGATGTTATTGCTATCGCTAGTGAGAATACCAAAGCTGTAGGTATTTTGGGTGCGCTCCGCACAGGCGTGATTGATACATTAGCGACCAGCGTCACCAATGCACACACTATTCTGCGCCTTGATGAGGCGACTCAGCGCAATGTGACATAAGCAGATGCCTGTCCATTGGCTTTTTGGCTGACCTGAACGCCCAATTTATTCAGGTGCTTGGCGGCTTTGGTTGTCTGCTTAATCCCTTTTTCAGTCTCTTCTTTTGTTTATCGCTTTGTCCATGGCATATGCATTTTGGTATGCCAAGGATGTCGTGAGTTAAGCAATGCATTTAATAAGGCTGTGATCATATGATCGAAGATAATTCATGTATTTCTGATATAGTCATCTTTTATGCCTGATTGATTTTTTGTTTTTTTATTGTTAATAATCAATTTGTTATTGCTTTAGTCTAAAGTATGAGTATGAAAAGTTACATTATAAATTGACTCGACTATCCTTAAAGTACTTAACTCATATGTACACGGTGATATCTTTTGTAATGTACGAAAGGTTGTAAACCATAATAAGAGACATTAGGAGTGAGCAATGCGTAATGCCGATAACAACAAGCACGCTGAATTACCACTAACCATGCAAGCTGTCGTGGCCTATGCTCCAGGTGATTATCGCCTTGAGGAGGTTGCTGTTCCAGAGGCGAAAGAGGGAGAAGTGGTGATTAAGGTCGAAGCATGCGGCATCTGCGCAGGTGACCTCAAGGCATACGAAGGCGCACCCAGCTTTTGGGGAGATGGTACTCAGCCCGCTTATATAAAGGCTCCTATGATTCCTGGGCATGAATTTATAGGTCATGTAATGGCATTGGGTGAAGGCGTTAAACACTTGGAAATTGGTGATCGCGTTATATCTGAGCAAATTGTGCCCTGCTGGGAATGCAGATTCTGTAACCGGGGTCAGTATTGGATGTGTGAAAAGCATGATGTCTATGGGTTTCAGAACAATGTAAATGGTGGTATGGCTGAATACATGGTCTTCCCCAAAGAAGCCATTAACCATAAGCTCCCCGATGAAATCCCGATGGAAAAAGCGGTTCTCATTGAGCCCTATGCTTGCTCACTGCATGCCGTTAAACGTGCACAGGTTGAGCTGGGTGATGTAGTGGTTCTCTCCGGTGCCGGTACGCTTGGACTAGGAATGATCGGCGCGATTAAAAAATCCGGCCCTTCAAAACTAGTGGTCCTGGATCTCAATAATAAACGACTAGAGCTGGCCAAAGAGTTTGGGGCGGATATCGTTCTGAATCCAGCTGAGGTTAATGTTGTCGACTATGTAAAAAGTATTACAGAGGGATACGGCTGCGATATTTATATTGAGGCTACCGGAGCAGTTAAGTCGGTAGAGCAGGGACTTTATATGATTCGTAAACTTGGGCGGTTTATTGAATTTAGTGTTTTTAAAGAACCTGTTACTGTTGATTGGAGTATTATTAGTGACCGTAAAGAGTTGGATATATTGGGTGCTCATTTAGGCCCCTATTGCTATCCATTAGTTATTGACGGTATTGGTAATGATGATTTTCCGACGAGCCGTGTAGTAACCCATAAGCTTCCATTGAATAAGTTTCATGAGGGGCTAGATCTTATGCGCAACGATCCCGATGCATTAAAAGTGGTGTTAATTCCAGACTGGAAGTAAGTCGTGAAAGATTTTTATCATAAGCATAATAATAACTGGAGTGGTCATGCCAGCGACATTAAATTCGTTGCCCGCTAACAAGCGTATGAAGGTTTATGTGGCAGGTGTTTGTGCCCTAGCGCTTATGGCACTAATGGCATTTGATACCAAAGTTTTAAGCCTTGCTGAGCTTGAAGGTGAAGTGGGTTTTTCACCAGAAAACTTTGCACAACAAAGTTTTCCTGAGATCAAAGAGTACATTGAAACCAATGCGGTAGAAGCAAACGTGTTGGCCCCAGAGGCTCTTGAGAGTGCCGGTGCGTCAGGCGAGAAATACGGTGTTCCATCAGGTATTGGCCATGTTATACCGGTGACACTAACAGGCGTGGTCGTAGACGAAAAGTCAGGCATTTACACCGTTAATGTCGCTGATATGTCCGATGAAATTGTTATTCGGGTGCAAGCCGGATCGGCGATTAATGGCACAACGCTTCGCGATACCACTGGTGATATTCAGTTTAGTGATTTTACCAACCAGATTGAGTATCAAAATGCAGGTGCTGCTTTAAATGAAGAAATGAAGCGTCAGATACTTTCGGAAATGGCAGGGCAGGATTTAACGGGAAAAACATTAGTAATCGCTGGCTCCTTTAACATGATTAATCCAAAGAACTGGCTAATTACTCCGGTGAGCATAGCGATCACTGACTAAGGAGTAGCTATGTATAACAATCAGAAATCGAAAGCTAAAACGACTTCACGTGAGGTGATCCTTTCTGCACGTAATGTTGAAAAACGTTTTGGTGCAGTGCAAGCCCTTAAAGAAGTCAATTTCGATATACACCGAGGGCTGGTGACTACGCTTTTTGGCGAAAATGGGGCGGGAAAATCTACACTGATGAAAATTTTGTCTGGCGTCATCCCTCAGACAGCTGGAGATATTGTTCTTGAAGGAAAAAATGTTTGCTTTTCTTCACCATCGGATGCGGAAGCATTAGGTATTACTATCATTCACCAAGAGCTAAGTTTGGCTCCTAATTTGAATGTCCGCGATAACATCTTCATGGGGCGTGAGCTTACTAAAATTAGTGGTAGCGTCGACTATAGCGAAGAGGCACGTCAGGCTGAGTTGTTAATGAAAGAGCTGGATGAGCCCATTCACCCCTTGACGCCGGTCGAAGATCTGCGTGTGGGTCAACAACAGATTGTTGAAATCGCTAGAGCGCTGTCCAAAAAATCCCGCATTCTCATCATGGATGAGCCGACTTCTGCATTAAGCGCGTCGGAGGTTGAGACACTATTCAAAGTAGTCCGGGATCTCAAAAGCAAGGGGGTATCGATTGTCTATATCTCACACCACTTAGAGGAAGCGCTGCAAATTACAGACCATGCTGTTGTTCTGCGTGATGGCGTTATGACCGCCTATGCCCCGCGCTGCGAAATCGATCTTCAATGGATTGTAAGGCACATGGTGGGCGAGAGTTTTGATCTTGGCTCACCCCCGGAAGGGTATGAGCAAGGAGACATAGCGCTTTCTATTCAGCACCTTTGCGTAAGTGACGATAATGTCGCAGATCGCTATGTGGTGGATGACTTGTCACTTGATGTTCGTGCGGGAGAAATAGTCTGTATTTATGGATTGATGGGGGCAGGAAGAACAGAGCTACTAGAGTGTGTTGCTGGGCGAGTAAGGCAGTCGGAAGGGAAAATATTGCTCCAGTCACAAGAGGTATCGCATTACAACATTGCACAGCGAATAGAAAGAGGTTTGGTGCTAGTACCGGAGGACCGCCAACGGGATGGATTGGTGGCAACCATGACAGTCGGGCGTAATTTGTCGCTGGCTAGCATCAATGCATTTACTCGCAAAGGACTTACTTCATCCAGCTTAGAGGAGGGAATGGTTGCTTCAGCCATCAATAAGGTACATATCAAAACAGATGGTGGTGAGGCTGAAATTGGCTCGTTGTCTGGAGGCAATCAGCAGAAAGTTGTTATCGGTAAAATGCTGGCAACCAATCCTGACGTCTTCATGCTTGATGAACCGAGCCGAGGTATTGATATTGGCGCGAAAGCAGAGGTCTTCAAGCTGCTCAGTGAAGGGGCACGCGAGGGCTTGGCAGTCGTTTTTACAACATCTGAAGTAAGCGAGTGCTTAAGCATACCGCATAGGGTTGTAGTGATGAGCAAGGGGCGAATCTCTGCTGAATTCGGACCTGGCGTATCAAAGGAAGAAATTATGGCCGCTTCAGGCGAATCAGTTGCCGCGTGAGTATTCAATCGGATAGGTGTTTAACATGTCTCATTACAACAACGGATCACAAGGCAAAAAGGGCGGCATTGATATCATCAAGATATTATTGGAAGGCAGGGCCTTTTTTGCATTGATCGCGATTATTATCGTCTTTTCTATTCTCTCGCCTGTTTATTTCTCGACGGGCAATTTTTTGACGATGTCCTCGCACGTAGCCGTTTTCGGTTTGCTAGGTATAGGAATGCTGTTTGTCATCCTAACAGGCGGTATAGATTTGTCGGTAGGCTCTACATTGGCGCTGTGCGGAGTATTTGCCGGCATGCTGCTAGAAGGGGTTGAGATTGAGGCGCTTAATTTAGCGTTCTTTCCCTCCGTGTGGGTTGTTGTAGTGCTTACGTGTTTACTAGGTGGGTTGGTCGGAAGTATTAACGGTGTTCTGGTTGCCTATTTTAAAGTGCCTGCTTTTGTTGCCACCTTGGGCATGTTGTATGTTGCCCGCGGCGCAGCATTGTTATTGACTGATGGCCTGACTTTTAATCGCTTGAGTGGCGATCCTGCATTAGGTAATACGGGATTCGAGTGGCTTGGTTTTAACAAATTATTGGGGATTCCTGTGGGAGTTCTGATCCTCTTTTTTGTGGCTATTGTATGCATGCTGGCGTTAAGTCGCACACCGTTTGGGCGCTGGATCTACTCAACGGGTGGTAATGCACGGGCGGCAGAGTTATCGGGTGTGCCTGTTAATAGAGTGAAGCTCTCTGTTTACATTATTTCCGGTGTATGTGCTGCCTTGGCTGGGATTGTTCTTGCCTCTCAATTAACGTCAGCAGGACCCACCGCCGGAACAACCTATGAATTAACGGCAATCGCTGCAGTCGTTATAGGGGGTGCTTCACTAATGGGTGGGCGCGGCTCAGTAAGAAATACTCTGCTGGGTGCATTTGTAATTGGCTTCTTGGCAGATGGCCTGGTAATCATTGGGGTTTCTGCCTACTGGCAAATGGTGTTTACAGGAAGTGTTATTGTTTTTGCCGTCATGCTTAATAACATTCAGTACAGTGCCAAAAATAAGTCTTCTAAAAAGTTAGAGACAAAACAAATTGATTCAAAAGATAAAAATTCTGAAGCAACAGCCGCTTAGCGTGGTTTTGCTTAGAAGTATGGCCTGCTAAGGGCTACGCAGAAGCTCTAATAATCATAACTATGAGGTGATGTATGTTTCCAAAAAGCAAAAAGCTAGCTCTAACAGCGCTTGCCAGCATATCAATGCTAGTAAGTGGCTCTATTGTGGCTCAGGATAAAGGGTTAATATCTATTATTGTGAATGATATGTCTAACCCCTACTGGCAAACAGAAGGAGCAATTGCTGAGCGCACCGCACAAGAATTAGGGTACACAGCAAATGTCAGTTCACATGTAGGTGATACTAATACGGAAAGCAATCAGGTGGACACGGCTATTACCAATGGGGCTGAGGCTATAATTTTGGATCCTGCTAATGCAGATGGCTCCATTGGCGCTGTCCGTAGGGCTGTCGACGCAGGAATTCCTGTATTTATAATTAATGCTGAAATAAATCAGCAAGGATTAGCTAAGGCGCAGCTAGTTTCAAACAATGCTCAAGGGGCTGCACTAGGAGCACAAGAATGGGCAATGCAGTTGAACGGGGAAGGGACCTATATAGAATTAGAAGGTCCGCCTTCAGATAATAATGCCGCAACCCGCTCTAATGGGTATGAGACTGTCTTGAGCCAGTACCCTGATCTAACCCAAGTAGCCTCTGATATTGCTAATTGGGATCGTACCCAAGGGCGTAATAAGATGCAGAGTATGCTGCGTTCTCACCCAGATATTAGTGGTGTCATCAGCGGTAACGATGAAATGGCGCTAGGGGCTATCGTGGCTCTCAAACAAGAGGGCCTGCTGGACGGTGTGTTGGTTGGCGGGTTCGATGGTTCTCCTGATGCCGTTGATGCAGTTCGTTCTGGTGAGTTGGCTTATACAGTCTTGCAGCCAGTAGCTGTCTTTGCAGAAGATGCCGTTAGAATTGCTGATAATTATATTAATACAGGTGAGACTGGCCTGGATAATGAAAAGCAACTTTATGACTGTATCCTTATTACACCAGATAATGTTGATGACTATATCGCACCCTTCGTACTAGAAGGATAAGTGGTCAGAAAGTGACCTAAAGGCCAGCCAGTTTTATACTGGCTGGCCTTTTTAATAAAGAGAAGAGTTGATGATTTATAATTATGGTTCGATTAATATCGATTATATCTATCACGTTCCATATTTTGTTCGGCCCGGAGAAACACAAAGGTGCGACGGGCACAGTGTTGGATTAGGCGGTAAGGGCGCAAATCAATCGCTGTCGATAGCATGCGCTAACGGTTTAGTAAGCCATTGGGGTAGAGTGTCTTCAAAAGATGCTTGGGCGGTTGAAGAGCTAAAAAGGGCGGGAGTAAATGTATGTGATATAGAGCTAACCCAGCAGCCTAGTGGGCATGCTGTTGTTCAGATTGATGAGCAAGGGGAGAACTCTATAATTTTGTTTCCTGGTGTTAATCACGGAGCTGAAAAAGAGCGATTGGCATTTTTGCTATCTAAAGTGAAGTCGGGAGATACGTTGCTTGTTCAAAACGAGTGTGATGGACTTGGCTATATTATTCCGCTTGCAGTTAGCCATGGTTGTAACGTTATATTTAATCCCGCACCCATGACCGCAGATGTATCAGAATTACCCCTGGATCAATGCAAGTTGCTTTTTTTTAATCGCACTGAAGCCGCTTCTTTATTAGAAATACCGATAGAGTCGAGTGCATCAGACTTGCTCCGAAAGTTAAGAAATAAACTGGGCAGTGCCGAGATAGTACTGACCTTGGGAAGCGAGGGTGCATGGTACTTATATAATAGTGAAACTTATTTTCAAGCTGCTTTACCGGTGAGAGCTATTGATACCACAGCGGCGGGTGATACCTTTGTGGGCTATTTTCTCGCAGCTCGCCAGGCGGGCGCTGAGCCATTTGAGTGCCTCAAAAGAGCAACGGCAGCTGCCGCGTTAGCCGTTCAATACCGGGGCGCTGCCAGCAGTATCCCAAAGGCAGAAGAGGTCGATCGGCTGATGCGACAAGAAGGGATGTAAAGTGCTTTTTTAATATTTTAATGGCTAAGGTTTATCCGCCCTGTGCACGCGTAGGGATGCGGTTGTTACGTGTATTGGTGACTAACATTCATTGGATGCGATGATATCTCGCTCGTTGGCTTTTTATTTTTTCGCTGATCTTCCGGCCTTTTTCTTCCTCTCAGTATTTCCACATCATGGGTTTGAGGATGTGTTTATCTCGTACATGCTCAGAACTTGAGAGCACCCTGGCTTTCTCTCTCTTTCGCTATTGGTTGACCATTTTTTTATAGTTTTATTTATATTGTCTGCGGTTGTTGATACGGCATTGATTTTGCGTGCCTGCCTTATATAACTAAGCGATATTTTTCATTCAGCTGGTTGTTTTTATTGTATTTTTTCATTTTTTTAATTATTTTAATTTTCTATATTTATTAAAGTTAATGTAATTTACCATAGACTAAAGTTCTGTTTCGAGGAATATAAATTGCCTATATCTTCAATTGGTCAACCAATTGGAGGTGACTTGCATGAGTCAAACAGCTACCGCATCGAAGGCCAGCACCGTAGAGGCGCTTCGGAAGCGGACTTACAATATTCGCCGTCACGCCCTACGTATGGGCGAGGTGCAAGGTCAGGGCTATGTGGGTCAAGCTCTGGGAATCGCCGATGTACTGGCCGTTTCCTACTTCCACGCTTTAAAAATCGATCCTAAAAATCCCGAGTGGGAAGAGCGGGATCGCTTTCTGCTGTCCATTGGCCACTATGCCATCGCTCTTTATGCCGCTCTGATTGAGGCAGGCGTTATCAGCGAAGACGAAATCGAAGACTACGGCAGCGATGACAGCATCCTGCCCATGTCCGGTATGGCTGCTTATACCCCGGGCATGGAAATCACCGGCGGTTCCTTGGGGCACGGTTTAGGTATCGGTGTTGGCATGGCGCTTGGCCTTAAGCGCAAACAGAGCACTTCACGGATTTTCAATCTGTTATCCGATGGCGAGTTGAACGAAGGCTCCACTTGGGAAGCGGTAGCCTCAGCGGCGCACTGGAAGCTGGATAACCTGATTGCCATCGTTGATGTTAACGACCAGCAAGCCGACGACAAGTCTTCAATGGTGCTTAATTACGAGCCCATCGCAGATAAGTGGACGGCGTTTGGCTGGGAAACCTACCGCGTTGATGGCAACGATCTTGAAGCCGTACTTGAAGCCTTCGATAGCGCCTTGGCAAGTAACTCCGACAAGCCTCGCGTGATTATCTGCGACACCTTGATGGGCTGCGGCGTACCCTTTTTGGAAAGGCGGGACAAGACTCACTTTATTCGTGTTGATGAGAACGAATGGAGCCTGGCGCTCAAAGAGCTTGATGACGTTTACGGTATTCAGTCAGGAGAGAAATAAAATGAGCGCCAAGAAGAAGCTAAAAACGTCGGCAATGATTGCCTCTATTGCCGGTGAAGGTCAAGCCACTACGTCAGCACCGTTTGGTCACGCGTTGGTAGAGGCTGCCGAGAAAAACGACAAAATTGTCGGCATGACGGCGGATCTGGGCAAGTACACCGATCTGCATATTTTTGCACAAGCCTACCCTGAGCGTTATTACCAAATGGGCATGGCGGAACAGCTGCTAATGATGGCAGGAGCGGGTATGGCACGCGAAGGCTTTATTCCCTTCGTGACTACCTACAGCGTGTTTGCTTCACGTCGCGCCTACGACTTTATCTGCTTGGCGATTGCTGAGGAGAACCTCAACGTCAAAATCATCAGTGCGCTGCCCGGCCTTACCACTGGTTACGGCCCAAGCCACCAGGCCACTGAAGATGTCGCTATCTTTCGCGGCATGCCGAATCTGACCATTCTTGACCCGTGCGATGCGGTGGATATCGAGCAGTCGGTACAGGCGATGGTTGATTTTAACGGGCCGGTATATCTGCGCTTGCTGCGTGGCAAGGTCCCTCGCGTTCTGGACCGCTTTGAAGGTTATCGTTTTGAAATTGGTAAAGCCAAACAACTGATCGACGGTAAAGACGCGTTGGTTATCGCTTCTGGCCTGATGACTATGCGTGCCATTGAAGCGTCCGACGAGCTGAAAGAGAAAGGCGTTGACGTTGGTGTGATGCACTGCGCGACGATCAAGCCACTGGATACTGCTGCGATACTTGAAGAAGTTCGCCGATATCCTGACCGCCCCGTTTTTGTCGCCGAAAACCACTCGGTAGTGGGTGGCTTGGGAGAAAGCATCGCTTCGCTGCTGATGAAAGAAGGCGTGTCCGTCAAGTTTTATCAGATCGGCCTGCCGGATGAGTTTTTAGATGCCGGCGCGCTACCCACTCTGCATGACCGCTACGGTATTTCTACCAAGGAGGTTGTCAAGACCATCAAGCAACACGTTGTTTGATACGTGAGTTTTCTCACTCGTTGATATGCCAGCCACAACCTACAACAATTAATTTAAATGAGACAAACGCCATGAAAAAAACTGTACTTGCTACTGCCATCGCCGGCGCTGTTTTCTTTGCAGGCAGTGCCACCGCCCAACAGACCCTTCAACTAACGCACAATGCGGCAGAGGGAAACCCCAAGTGGGAGGCATCCGAGCTTTTTGCCGAATTGGTTGAGGAAAAAACCGGTGGTGAGTTGAGAGTTGATGTTGGCGGTAACGCCCAGTACGGCGACGACATGGAAGCCTTGACGCTCATGCGTATGGGTACACTAGCGTTCAGTACCAATAGCCAAGGGGCAACCTCCAGCGTAGTGCCCCAGTTCTCTGTGCTGGGTCTACCTTTTCTCTTCGACTCGCTGCCCGCCGCTTGGGAGGTCATGGATGGAGAAGTGGGTGAGGAGCTGAAACGCTTGGCCGAAGAGCAGAACCTGGTACTGCTCGGGCTGTGGGATAATGGAATTCGTCACGTTAGCAATAACGTGCGGCCAATCGAAACGCCAGCCAACCTGCAAGGCCTCAAAATTCGTACGCCGCCGGATGAAATGACGGTGGATATTTTTGAGGCATTGGGTGCCAACCCTACCCCCATGAATTTCTCCGAGCTTTACATCGCGCTTGAACAGGGAGTGGTAGACGGTCAGGAAAATCCTTTGATGAATACCTACTCGTCAAGGCTCCACGAAGTTCAGGACTATATCTCGCTGACCGGACACAAGTATGAGTCTACTCCACTGCTCATGAGCAAGATGATGTGGGACATGCTCTCTGCTGAGCAGCAGCAGGCGGTTCAGGAAGCGGCTAACGAGGCAGGTGAATTCAATCGCCAAGCTTCTCTTGAAGCCGATGAACGGCTTCGTGGCTTGATCGAAGACGCCGGAGTGAGCATTAACGAGGTTGATAAGGCGCCTTTTGTCGAAGCGACCTCCTCGGTTTACGATCTGTGGCGGGAAGAATATCCCGAGCTTGTGGACATGGTAGTTAACGCCGCTCAAAACGGGCAGCAGTAACGAACCGGAGGGGCTTTTCATGACGCTCTCAGACGAGAGCCGCAACAGCGAAGCCGGTAAGCCGGTTTCGCTGTTAATCGGCTCGAAGAACTTGATTTATCAAGTATCCAAGTGGTTGGCGATCATTTCGATCGTGACCATTTTCGTGTCTCTGCTCTCTGGGGTGGTAGTTCGCTATCTTTTCTCGACAAACCTTGGCTGGGTGACGGAAATTCCCAACCTGTTCTTTCCTTGGTTAACCATGGGCGCCATCGTGGCGGCTGCGGCCAGAAACGAACATATCGGGATTGAGCTGGTGGTGGAGAAGCTACCAAGGCTACCCCGAAAAGTGGTGACACTCACTGTGAATGTGATCGCGCTGGTTGCTTTCAGCACTATGGCTTATCACGGCTTGAATGTGGTGGAGATTGCAGGCGGACAGCGTTTTCCCATTACTCGTCTTGGCATGTCTTGGGCGTATTGGTCGGTGGTTGCTGGGTTTGCAGGGCTCGCGCTTGTCTCGCTGATCAATAGTGCATTGGTGCTGGTGGGCGGTGAGGAGCAGTCAGGCCCGCAGGTATCGCACGGGGAGGAAGGAATATGACAGTTCAAATGCTAGTGGCGTTTGTTCTCTTCTTGCTGATGGCAATGCCCGTGGGGTATTCGCTAGTCATTAGCGGTTGGGCGGCATTGTCGGTCTTCGGGCCTATGCCTTCCAGCATGGCGCTGATGAAGATTTTTCAACCAACGCAGAGCTTCCCACTTCTGGCGATTCCTTTCTTTATTCTTTCCGGTAGTCTGATGATGTCGGGCAAGTTGGGTCAGAAGCTGGTCGGTCTAGCGTCAATGCTGGTGGGTAAGTATCACGGCGGGCTGGGGCAGGTAAGCGTGGTGGGCTCGACGGTGTTCGGGGGCGTATCCGGCTCGTCGGTGGCGGAAGCCTCGGCACTGGGTTCGATGCTCATTCCGTGGCAGAAAAGGGAAGGCTATCCTGGAGCATTTGGAGCCGCGGTCACATCGGCTTCCTCGGTCATTGCTGGTCTGATGCCGCCCTCGATTCCGCTGATTTTGTTTGCCACGGTATCCAACAGTTCCATTGCCTCGCTGTTTATCGCCGCCGTTATTCCCGCCCTGATGCTGGCGGCCGGTATGATGCTGGCCTGTTACTTTGTGGGCAAGCGCCGCGAGTTTCCTCGTCTTAAACTCAAGCACACGCGCGCCGAGATGCGCAGCACGCTGTTCACCGCGCTGCCTGCGCTGCTGATGCCGGTGTTTATCGTGGTACTGCTAAGAGCCGGTATTGCCACGCCCACTGAGGTCAGCATCATCGCCGTGGCCTACGCGCTGATGGTCAGCGGTATCATCTATCGCGATTTGACCGGCGAGCGGGTTATGGCGGCGCTGGTCAATACGGTCATCACCACGGGCATCGTGATGCTGATCATCGCAGCGGCCAATATCATCGCCTATATCTTGACCTCGGGTGGTGTGCCGCAAGCAGTTGCCCAGTGGGCCGTTGAGTATCTGAAACACCCGCTTCTGATAATCCTGGCGATCAACCTGCTGCTGCTTTTCATCGGCATGTTCCTGGACTTGCCTGCAGCCATCCTGCTCTTGGGCCCCACACTTGTCTCCATTGCCAACGCTATTGGGCTGGATCTGGTGCAACTGGGCATCATGATGTGCGTGAACCTGAGTATTGGCCTGTTTACGCCGCCTATTGGCACAACACTGTTCGTCTCGGCGGCGATCGCCCGCGAGCGTATCGGAGCGGTAGTAAAGGAGCTCGCACCTTTCTATCTGGTGGCCATTATCGTGCTGCTGCTTGTTTCTTACGTACCGGCACTGATCATCTACTGAGGTTTGATATGCATAACATAGCTTTTGCTGGGCTTGGCGCTATGGGCCGACCCATGGCGACGTGCTTGAAAAACGCAGGCTTCAACGTGCTGGGTATTGACGCGTTTGAGCAGGTTGAAACAACCTTCAACGATCAGGCCACTTCGAGCGACGCAAAGCATCGTTATCTCGCCGATTGTAATGCACTTTTTATCATGGTGGTTAACGCCGAACAGGTGCGCGCCGTGTTGTTTGGCAACAACGCAGGTGACGGCACCACTTCAAGCGTCGTGTCGTCGCTAAAAGAAGGTGCCTGTATCGTGCAGATGTCGACGATTGCGCCAAGCGACGCCGCTGGTATCGCCAGCGAAGTGGCAGCGGTTCGACCGGGTCTTCATTACATCGATGCGCCGGTCTCCGGCGGGGTCGTAGGCGCCCAAGCCGGTGAACTGACTATCATGGCCGCCGGTAGCGAGGAGGCCCTTGGCCGTTGTTCGAAAGCGTTCGAGGTGATGGGAAAGGCGGTGTTCGTCGCCGGGCCCACGGCGGGCCAGGGTGCGGCCATGAAAGCCGTTAACCAGTTGCTGTGCGGCGTGCATATCGCCGCGGCCGCCGAGGCGCTGTCGCTTGCTGAAAAGAGCGGAATCGAGTCATCGGTCATGCTTTCGATGGTGCAGGGCTCGGCCGCTTCGAGCTGGATGCTGGGCGACCGCGGCCCACGCATGATTGCCGAACCCGGCGAGGTCACCAGCGTCGTCGATATCTTCTGTAAGGACATGGGCATTGTCTGCGACTCCGCCAAGGTCGCCAAAGCGTTCACGCCGCTGGCGGAGACCGCCCGGCAGATGTTCGTGGCAAGCTCCGAGCGGGGGGAGGGCAAGCTTGATGATAGCCAGGTCATCCGCACCTACCGCCTGCTCAACGGCAAGGGATGAGGCGACCTATGGCAATGAGTTTTATATCCGTCAGTACCGCTGCCTACGATGGCTATGGGTTCGATGTGATCTTGCCTTCGCTTGCGCGGTGCGGGGTAAAAAATGTTGAGTTCGCTTTTATCGATGGCTACGTAGAGGCGTTTACTGATAGCGACTTTACCGAGTCATTTGCCAGCGATTTGAAAAGCGAGATGCGCCGCTATGGCCAGCAGTGTCGTTACTTCTCAGGCCATATTGATCTGGGGCTTGAAAACGCTGCTGCCAGGCTTGAGGCGCGCTGCCGTTTTGCGGCTTCGCTAGGCGCAGGTTTTGTCATTACCAACGCGGCCACGAGTGAGCATGAGAGCACGTTCTTTAAGCAGGCCGATACACTGGCCGCCATTGCGCGTGAGTACGGCGTGCGTATTTTGCTTGAAAACCCCGGTAACGGGGCGCCCAACGTGTTCGATAGCTCAGCGGATGCGTCGGCGTTACTTGAACGGTTGGGTGATGAGGCCTTTGGCATTAACTACGACATGGGCAATTTGCTTTCCCACTGCCTAAATAAGAACGCCCTTGATGATGCTCTGGCGGCCATGTCTATCGCCGATCACTTTCATCTCAAGCCCTGTGCTCGACGTAGCGATGGGTTCGATTTTGTTCCGTTCGGCGAAGGTGATACGGATGATAAAGCGCTCGCTGCTTCGCTGCTTGACCAAGGTAAGCCGTTCTCGCTGGAACTTCCATTTCGACTGCATCGCGATGCTGGTGCTCAGCCGTGGCGCGATGAACAACCACTGCCGCTCGATAGGATCGAGTCGCAAATTTTACGCTCCCTTGAGGAGTTGGCTTTACTGACCCAACATTAATAAAAGGAAAACGTCATGCTGCTTAAAGGTAAAGTATGTATCGTGACTGGCGCTGCCGGTGAAAAAGGTATTGGTCTTAGAACGGCGCGTCTCTTCTACGAGCACGGTGCTTCCATTGTTATTTCCGACATCAATGAGGCAGCCTGCGAGAAAGTACGCAGCGAGTTTGACGCTGACCGCTCGATGGTCGTAACAGGTAACGTGGTAAGCCGTGATGACTGCTTCAGTCTGGCGAAAGCCGTGATGGAAAAGTTTGGTAGAATTGATGTGCTGGTCAATAACGCAGGCATCACTCAGCCGGTTAAGTTTGAAGAGATTACGCCAGAAGATTACGACCGTATTTTAGACGTTAACCTGCGTGGCATGATGTATATGTCGCAAGCTGTCGTGCCGCACATGAAACAGGGCGGAGCTGGGTCTATCATTAATACATCTTCGGTTTCTGCACAACGCGGCGGTGGTATCTTCGGTGGCCCACATTATAGTGCGGCCAAGGCCGGTATGCTGGGGCTTGGAAAAGCCATGGCGCGCGAGCTCGGTGCATCCGGTATTCGTGTTAACTCCGTAACGCCTGGCTTGATTGCCACCGACATTACTGCTGGCAAACTTGATGATCAAATGAAAGCAAAAATCCTGGAAGGTATTCCGCTCGCCCGCTTGGGTGGACCCGCCGATGTTGCCAATGCTTTCCTTTTCCTGGCAAGTGATCTCTCAAGCTACATGACAGGGACTACTCTGGATGTGAACGGCGGTATGCACATTCACTGACTATGATAAGCTACCCTTATACTTAAAATACGGTATAGGGGTAGCACTTGGATGACGCTATGAGCCAAATGGATCCGAATCTTTTGGATAGGCTTAAGGAGTTTGTTTCTGTCTCCGAACTTTCCAAGGATGGCCGGTTAAAGCTCCCTCCAGAAAGAGCGCTCTGCGAGCACTTTGATATGCACCGCTCATCGGTACGAAATGTACTTTCAGTATTGCATAGCCTTGGGTTCATTGAGCGCAAGCAGGGCAGTGGCACCTTTCTCAAAATGCCGGAGCCGGTGTTTATTCAGCTCTACTTTGAGCTGGCGCTAAAACTTAATTATATCTCTGTTGATCATCTTGAAACTGCCCGGGAAATGTTTGAAAAAGAGATTGTCCAGGCAGCCGCGGTCAACCATCAAGCCCATGAGCTAGAGCAGCTTGAAAGGCTCTGCAGCAAGATCGTTAATTCCACCGATGTACTTGAAGGTATTCAGGCGGATTACGAGTTTCATGAGCTGTTGGCGATTATGGCCAAAAATCCCGCTGTGTTGATTATTTTTCAAGGACTGTCATCGGTGCTTAAAAAAGTACTTCATCAGCGCAGGGTTCTTGCCAGGCAGTCAAAGGGCGCACAAAAGAAAACCAACGAGACGCATATCGCGCTTGTTGATGCTGTTAAAACCCGTGATCGCGAGTTGGCACGCCAAGCTATGCACGACCACTTTGAGACCTGGAATCAGCAGACATTACGCTCCTTCCCTCAAAAGAAAGCGCCTGCTTTTTCGATAGAGTAAGCGCTTATATTCCAAGGCAGCGGAGCTATTTTGATAGCCAGCGTAGCGTTGCTGCCTGCCTGATACACGTCAGTCTTCACCGCGTTAGCGCTGGCAATCCTGCAAGCAGCGTCGGCTTCCTTGCTATTGGTGTCCTTGTATAGCCTGGTCAGTGATAAACTATCGTTATATTTAGCGGGTTAATAAATTAACCCGCTAGCGCAGATTTCGGTAGCGAGGGCTGGTGTGAAAGGTGTTGTAAGTACAAGAAGTGCAAAAGGGCTGTTAACGTCGCTCATCGTTGGCGCGATAGGCGGCACGATTTTCCAACTTACCGGTTTACCGCTTGCCTGGATGCTTGGCCCTCTGGTTGCCAATTTGCTGGTTTCCTCTCGGGGCGTTAACGTTGTAGTGCCGGAGCGACTGCGTAATGTTTTTCTCGCTGTTATGGGGTTGGTGTTAGGCAGCCAGGTAACACCGGAACTCGCTCAGCGGGTGGTCGATTGGCCAATATCAGCCGTGCTGTTGTTAGCGGGCATTAGCGCCTCTACGGTGGCGGCCTCGGCCTGGTATCGGCGCTGTGGGTTTGATTCCGTCAGCGCTTGGTTTGCCGCCGCTCCCGGCGCCATGACCGCGATGATTATTCTGGGCGACAAATGTGGCGGCGACCCTCAGCGTATTGCTATTGCCCAGTCGATTCGCGTGATTTTGGTGATTTTAGTGTTACCTCCTCTTTTTTGGGCCTACGAGGGCGGGGACGGTGACATGGCGTTGCGGGCAAATGAGTTTGAACATGCCTGGATGCTGTTGCTTATCCCTCTGCTACTGCCGCTCGGGCGCTGGCTACGCTTTCCTACCCCCGCCTTATTGGTACCGTTGCTTACCGCTGCACTGCTTTCAGGGTTTGATATTGCAAGTCTTCGGTTGCCTGACTGGGGGATGAACCTGATGCTTTGGGTATTGGGCAGCGCAATCGGTTCTCGCTTTAAAGGCATGACGCGACGGTTATGGGGGCGCTATTTATGGCAGTCAGGCATTGCCACGCTGTTGGCGCTTATGGTGTTGGCCCTGTTTGCTGAGTTGATTCATCAGTTTGTGGGCGTTGGCCGTGATGTAGCCCTGCTGGCGCTGGCACCCGGCGGGGTTGGCGAGATGGCCATTTTGGCGGTGGCGCTTAATATTGATCCGGTATTTGTCGCATTTCACCACCTTCTTCGCATGGTGACGTTGATGGTCTTTGCGCCATTTTGGGCTCGCTGGCTTTTACGGCATCAGGCATCTAACCCTACTAATGATCGATAAGTAACGTAAGGAACGTTCATGTTTTCTCGTATGCTGCAGCCGCTATTTCGTTACTTTGAAACGCGCGTAGATCCTTACCCCATGGAGGATGTTCAAACACCGCCTAAAGGCCTATTGCCCTTCATCAAGCACTTCTCGCGCCCGGTATTGCCGTTGCTGATTGCCATGACGCTGTTTACTGCGCTGGTGTCATCCGCGGAGGTGCTTTTCTTTAACTACATGGGGCAACTGATTGATTGGCTGGGCAATGTAGAGCGTGAAGGCTTTTGGGCTGCGAATGGGCTTTGGTTGACCGGGGTCGGTGTGTTGATGCTTGTGGGGCTGCCGCTGTTGGTGCTGGCTCAATCGTTGATTACTCATCAAAGCATCTTCGGTAATTATCCGATGATTGGCCGTTGGCTCTCGCATCGTCATATGCTTAACCAAAGCCTGGCTTTTTATCAGGACGAGTTTGCCGGGCGGGTATCCCAAAAAGTGATGCAAACCGCCTTGGCGATCCGCGAAACGGTCACTAAGGTGATGGGCCTTTTGGTCTACGCGATTGTGTATTTTACCGGTGCGGCGATTTTGTTGGGGCGGGCCGATTTATGGCTATTGCTCCCTTTGGGGCTTTGGCTCATTGGGTATTTGGCCATCATGCGCTTTTTTGTTCCTCGGCTGCGTGATGTGTCCATGGCGCAGGCCGACGCCCGCGCGCAGATGACCGGGCGCGTGGTCGACAGCTACAGCAATATTCAAACCATAAAGCTATTTGCGGATACCGAGCGTGAGCAGCGCTATGCACGCGATGCCATGGAAGGATTCATGGAAACCGTGCATCAGCAGATGCGTTTGGTCACCATTATGAGTGTCTGCCTGACGCTGCTAAATACCGCGCTGCTGGTAGGCACGGCAGGTATGGCGATTAGCACCTGGTATTACGATGCCATTTCGCTAGGCGTATTAACCATCGCGATTGCGCTGGTGATGCGGATCCGCTTTATGTCTGACTGGATTTTATGGGAAGTGGCGGGCTTGTTTGAAAATATTGGTACGGTACAGGATGGCATGAACACTATCGCCCGCGAACCGACCATCAGTGATGTGCCCAATGCGCCAGCCCTCCATGTACCGGCGGGTAAAATTCATTTTGACGCGCTGCGTTTTGGCTATGAGCAGGCCAAAGGCGAAAGCCGAACCGTGTTTGATGGACTGAATCTGACAATCGCCCCCGGTGAGAAAATTGGCCTGATTGGTCGTTCAGGCGCGGGTAAATCGACCCTCGCTAACCTGCTGCTGCGTTTTTATGATGTTCAGGGCGGGCGCATTCTTATCGATGATCAGGACATCGCTCAGGTCACGCAAACCTCATTGCGTCACCAGATTGGCATGGTGACCCAGGATACCTCGCTTTTGCACCGTTCGCTGCGCGATAACATTCGCTACGGCACTCCGCAGGCAGACGATGAGGCAGTATGGGCCGCCGTATGCCGCGCCCATGCGGATGCGTTCATTAACGACCTGGTGGATCCTCAGGGGCGTCGTGGGTTGGACGCACATGTGGGCGAGCGCGGCGTTAAGCTGTCGGGTGGCCAGCGCCAACGTATTGCCATCGCGCGCGTGCTGTTGAAAAACGCGCCTATTTTGGTATTGGATGAAGCCACGTCGGCGCTGGACTCTGAAGTGGAAGCCGCCATTCAAGAGCAGTTGGATACGTTAATGGAAGGCAAAACGGTTATTGCCATTGCCCACCGTCTTTCCACCATCGCAATGCTTGATCGGCTGATCGTGGTTGAGCAGGGGCGTATTGTAGAAAGCGGCACGCATACGGAATTGCTCGCTCAAGACGGTATTTATGCCGGGCTATGGAAGCGCCAGTCGGGCGGCTTTCTTGGGGTTGATATGTGAATTTTCTGATCCTCTGCTAACGTGTTCCAGACGACAGCTAAACCGGGAGATCGACAATGCAAGTGGTAACGCTACAAGCCCCAGGTGGGCTGGATAAACTTAATGTGCAGGATGCCACGGCACCTGGCGCACCTGCAGCGGGTGAGGTTCGCGTACGCATTCATGCAAGCTCGCTGAATTTTCATGATTACGGCGTAGTGGCGGGCAAAATGCCGACCACTGACGGCCGTATTCCCATGTCGGATGGAGCGGGTATTGTTGAAGAGGTAGGTGAGGGAGTATCCGAGTTTTCAGTGGGTGATCGCGTAGTATCGACATTCTTCCCTCACTGGCTGGAAGGCCCTGCACGCGTTGCGGATTTTACGACGACGCCTGGCGATGGTGTCGATGGCTACGCCTGTGAACAGGTGGTTCGCCCTGCGCAGTGGTTTACCCATCAGCCGAAGGGGTATAGCCATGCTGAGTCGGCAACGCTCACTACTGCAGGGTTAACGGCATGGCGTGCGCTTGTGGTGGATGGCGGC
The DNA here is from genome assembly GCF_052375975.1 of Halomonas sp. TP35. Taxonomy (NCBI): domain Bacteria; kingdom Pseudomonadati; phylum Pseudomonadota; class Gammaproteobacteria; order Oceanospirillales; family Halomonadaceae; genus Halomonas; species Halomonas sp. TP35. Next base: position 23,082 of record NZ_JBQSUZ010000007.1, read on the forward strand.
TTAAAAGCAGGCGATACGGTATTGGTGCTGGGCTCTGGCGGTGTATCCATATTTGCGCTGCAGTTTGCACGCATGATGGGCGCCCACGTTATCGCGACGTCGTCTTCCAACGCGAAACGTGAGCGGTTACGTGAATTGGGCGCTACCCATACGATTAACTACAAGGAAACCCCTGAATGGGGCAAGCAGGTTAATGAACTGACGGATGGGCAAGGTGTTGATCATATTGTCGAAGTAGGCGGACCTGGAACGCTGCCGCAATCTATCGAAGCGATCAAAATTGGTGGGCATATCTCATTGATTGGTGTGCTGACTGGCCGCCAGGGAGACATTCCAACCGCGAAGCTAATGGCAAAACAGGCGCGTTTGCAGGGCCTGATTGTGGGCAGTCGCCGCCATCAGATAGAGATGATCAAGGCTATTGAAGCTAACGATATGCGCCCCATTATTGATCGAGAGTTTGAATTAGCCGAGATTGCGGATGCCTTTCGCTACCAGGAGGCGGGCAAGCATTTAGGAAAAATTTGTTTAACGTTCTAAAGGCCTTCGCTTGCGATCTTTACCAGCACTGCCCGTAAGGGGGTGCTGGTAGAACGATGCGATTATTCTGCTAAACGGCTATACACCACGCCCTTAATTTCAAGCTCCCAGATATGCTCATAAGGCACGGTGATGCTATCCACTTCATCAGGATCATCGTGACTTTTGTGTAGCTGTTTTTCGGGAATGACCGTTGCATCCATTTTACGGGCGAGCTGAATGCGCGCGCTAAACCGGTTGCCAGCCTGGTCAATGAGAACGCGCTCTCCCGACATACATTTTTCAAGCTTGGCGTAGAGCTCTGCCTCGCTAACATGAACAATACTCATGGTCGCCTCCTGCGTAACATGAAATGGTTGCGGATAATGGTTATCTCTGAAGATGTCATTTTAGTCGATAAGTTCGAATAGCTCCGCAGTGATTTATCCTCAAAATACTAACCTTGTTCTTGTTTAGTGTATCGACCGTAAACCTCAGGGCGTTCGTTGTTTGATGGCGCCTCCTCATCAAGCGCTTGTCCATAAAGAGCGACAGCGTTTAGCGGTGTACTGTCGGGGCTGTTGGGTGTGGCAGCAGTTTTGGTTTATTACCGATCTAACCGTGCGGGGGAAGCAGGTGCTGAGCGATGCCGGTATTAAGCCTGCGCTGTTGTCACCAAATGCTGCGCTGGCCGTCAGCAATACGCTGACGGCCACTTTAAACGTACCGATCGTGCTATTTACGCTGTCTCTTCTGGCAACTCAGCGCTGTGGAAGACGTTTTGTACATCGTCCAGATCGGTGAGCATGCCCACAAATTTTTCAAATAGCGCCACGTCATCGCCTTCGAGCGGCGTGGTGTTTTGCGGCAGAAACTGAATCTCATCAATTTCAAAATCGAGCTCACCGAACGCATTCAGCAGGGCTTGCTTGGCTTTAGAATATTCGGTGTGTGGCGCATAAACCGTAATACGCGCTTCTTCCTGCTCAATGTCGGTCACATCAACATCGGCTTCCATCAGCGCTTCAAGCACCGCCTCTTCTTCCTGGCCGACAAACGCAAAAATCGCGCAGTGATCGAACATGTGGCTAACGCTGCCGGGGGTGCCAATCTTGCTTTTCGTTTTGGTAAAGCAACCGCGTACATCGCCAAAGGTGCGGTTAGGGTTATCGGTTAAGCAGTCGACAATCACCATGGCGTTACCGGGGCCAAAGCCTTCGTAGCGTGCTGGAGAGAAGTCTTCGCCACCTGCGCCGCTGGCCTTGTCTAGCGCTTTATCAATAACGTGCGAGGGAACCTGATCTCTTTTCGCACGCTCTATTAAACCGCGCAGGGCAAGGTTACCGTTCGGGTCTGAGCCGCCTGCTTTTGCAACGACATAAATTTCACGCCCGTATTTGCTATAAACCTTGGTTTTTGCGTCGGCCGTTTTAGCCATCGATTCTTTACGGTTTTGAAACGCCCTACCCATATCGGAGTCCTTTATTAGCCGTGCCACGCCTGTTTTGACAGCAGGCGTCATTTTCATCGAAAAAGGGGCAAATTTTACCCAACAGCGTACCATGCTAACAGCGTTATTTAAGAGAGACGACGTTATACAGCAAGCAACTCAGCCGGTAACGGCATTGGCGCATGTAGACGACGATTCATTAACAAGTACAAAGAGGAAAAAATGCCGTTTTCACTCTGGTTGTCACTCGCGGCTATCTGCGCCATGGGGGCTATGTCGCCCGGGCCCAGCCTCGCTCTGGTTTTAAAACACACGTTGGGCGGTGGGCGGTTGCCAGGTATTACCGCTGCTTTATTTCATGCGGCTGGCGTCGGGTTTTATGCGCTTTTGACTGTCTGGGGGCTGGGCGCGTTAGTTACTCGTTCGCCTGACGTTTTTCAACTGATTACCTGGGCGGGCGCCGCCTATTTAGCCTGGTTAGGCATCAAGGCGTTACGGGCTGGCAGGGCGGGGGTGATGAGTCAACAGGGGGTGGTAACCACTCGCCGTCAGGCGGCCAAAGAGGGGATGCTCGTGGCGCTGGGTAATCCCAAGCTGATTATCTTTTTTGTAGCGTTGCTGAGCCAGTTTGTTACTCCTGATATGAGTAGTATGGCAAAGATGATCGTCGTACTAACCGCTATGCTTATTGATGGTGGTTGGTACGTGCTGGTGGCGGTCGGCTTGTCGCATTCGCGGGTACTGCCTTGGTTGCAGCGCCATGCGCACTGGATAAATCGATTAACCGGCGTGCTACTGATTGCGCTGGCGCTGCGCGTTGTCATGGGGCCCATTACCATAGGTTAATAGGCCGTTGTGCTTGGCAATAATCGATATAAGGCGCTGGTGCCATCCCTGTAGCCGTGGCAAGGTAGTGTTTATATCGCCTGGAAGGTGTAAGGCTTAATAATGACGATTTACGATCAAGACTGTTACACCCACCAAGGGCAGCCGTTTAATTTACGCGCGCTGCGTGGGCAAGTGCTGTTGGTAGTTAATGTGGCCAGCCAGTGCGGATTTACGCCGCAATTAAAAGAGCTTGAGGCGTTATACCAGCGTTATCGTGACCGCGGCTTCACCGTGCTGGGGTTTCCCTGCAACCAGTTTGGCCGTCAGTCGCCAGAAAGTGCCGAAGCATTTTGTGCGTTTGGTGAGCAAACGTACGGGATAAGCTTCCCTCTGATGGAAAAAATCAGTGTTAATGGCAACCACGCACACCCGCTATTTGTCATGCTGAAACAACAGGCGCCCGGGGTTTTGGGTACCCAAGCCATTAAGTGGAATTTCACCAAGTTTCTGGTTGGGCGCGATGGCAGGGTCATTGCCCGTTTTGGCCCGCGAGATCATGGGCAACCCTTACGCTTGGCATTGGAAGCGGCGCTGGATCGTGAATAGGTCATTGGCCATCAACGAATCAGAGTGTTGACGGCGGCTTAATGCTCTCCACGGGCAACCTTAACGCGGTTCATAAGCTCGACCCAGCGGTGGCGTACCATCATGGTGGTTAGCCCGGAAAAAAGCGCCCAGCCTTTGCGCCGCCACCCCTTTAAGCGCAGGTTATGACTCACTAGCTGTTGCATCAGCTTATGGTCATCAAATTTTCGCCATTCGCTGGCAATCGAAAGTTGATGGCGCGACATCACCGGGGCTAGCTCCAGGCGAAACATCCACTCAAGCTCCATCAGCGGCATGTCGTACTGGTTAATGACCTCGACCATGCGGGCGTAATCCCGTTCGCTGGGTTCGCGGTCTAGCCATAAGGGGGCCAAGGCAAGCCAAAGGTCGCCGCGCTCGTCGACTAGTTGCTGTGCGTTCATGATGGCCTCGCAGGCATTTAAAAGAAGGGGCACTATCCTGCCGTGAAAGGCAAATAAGCTCAAGAGCGGACAGCGCCCGCCTGGCAAGCTAAAATAGCCGCCATGCTTACAGCATTGTCATGCTGATAATGAAATCAATCCGATAGTGAGGTTCGATGTGATTATTAAACCCAAAGTACGCGGCTTTATCTGCACGACTACTCACCCTAAAGGCTGCGAGCAAAACGTGCTCGAGCAGATTGAAGCAACCCGCGCGCGTGGTTTGGATAAAAGCGCCGGCCCCAAAAAAGTGTTGGTGATCGGGGCTTCCAGCGGTTACGGCTTGGCTGCTCGGATTACCGCTGCCTTTGGTTACGGTGCTGATACGCTGGGCGTGTTTTTTGAAAAGCCCAGCAGTGAAACCAAAACCGGTACGGCGGGATGGTACAACAGCGCAGCGTTTGACAAGTTTGCCAAGCAGGAAGGCCTTTACAGTAAGTCTATCAATGGCGACGCCTTCTCTAACGAAGCGCGTGAAAAAGCCATTGAACTGATCAAACAGGATATGGGCGAAATCGACCTGGTGGTGTACTCACTGGCATCCCCCGTGCGTAAGCTGCCGGATAGCGGTGAACTCAAGCGCTCAAGCCTGAAGCCGATCGGTGAGACCTACCGCGCTACGGCTATTGATACCAATAAAGACCGGATTATCGAGGCAGAAGTGGAGCCTGCCACCCAGCAGGAAATCGACGATACCATCACCGTGATGGGTGGCGAAGATTGGGAATTGTGGATGGACGCACTGGACCAGGCGGGCGTATTGGCCAAAGGCGCACGCAGCGTGGCGTTTAGCTATATCGGTACGGAAATTACCTGGCCGATTTACTGGCACGGCGCCTTGGGTAAAGCCAAGGAAGACTTGGATCGCGCGGCCACGGCGATTGATGACAAGCTTAAAACTAGCGGCGGCGGCGCTAATGTCGCGGTACTCAAATCTGTTGTTACCCAGGCCAGTGCAGCTATTCCGGTGATGCCGCTGTATATCGCCATGGTGTATCGCATCATGAAAGAGCAGGGCGTACACGAAGGCACCATTGATCAGCTCAATCGACTCTTCGGTGAACGGCTCTATGCTGCAGGTCAGAGCGGTGATATGGCCACTGATGATAAAGGCCGTCTGCGTCTGGATGATTGGGAGCTGCGCGACGATATCCAACAGGCTTGCCAGGATCTGTGGCCGGAAGTGACTACCGAGAATCTGTTTGATATCACTGATTACGCTGGCTATAAGCATGAATTCTTAAAACTGTTCGGCTTTGAGCGTGATGATGTCGATTACGACGCCGACGTGAACCCTAATGTTGAGTTCGATGTGATTAATCTATAAACCGTTAAATCTGTAAGCGACTCGCTTACCGCTTTAACGAATTGCCGGGCCTTTGTGCCCGGCAATTTGCGTTTGACGCGTAAAGTCCGTTAGCAGCAGGCATAAAATCAATCACTGTTAAATGTTTACTGCTGGATACGCAAGTCCTCTGGTTTAGCGCCTGATGACACTCAGGATTACGACGCGTCTGACCCCAACGCAGGCAAAGGCGTTTCGTAACAGAGTCGTTTCAGCTGCGGGCCAGAAGATGCCATGAACAGACGATGTTATGAAACTGATTTGATAAACAGGCAGCGACTACCCCGCAACTGGCGGGTATTGGTGATTTTCAATTTGGTCAACTAACTTGTAAGAGTGTGGCATTCAAGGAGAGACAGCATGAAACGGACTACATTAGCTATTGCAATTGCAGCTCTTTGCACTGGAATGTCCAGTGGCGTGCTCGCTGAGGATAACCAGGAAGAAAATGGTCAACCAGAAGGCGCGCTGGAACAACAGGAAGAGGCGGTCGATGAACAGGACGACGCTCAGGGTGAGCAGCCCGCTGCTATGAAAGGCGACAACGCGGAGTCTTCTTCGGATGCTGACCAGGATGAGAGTGATGATCCGAACGACCTAATGTCTCGCCAAATAAGTGATATCGAAGGCATGACAGTGGTCAACATGCAGGATGAAGAAATTGGCGATATTGACCGGATCGTTGAGCATAAAGAGTCTGGTGACTTGTATGCGGTTATTTCCATTGGTGGCGTATGGGGAATTGGTGCCGATGAAGTGGCGCTGCCATTAGGTGAAATTGAGATGAAGGACGACCAACTGGTTACCAGCACCACCTACGGTAGTGAAGAGATAGAAGCGACGGCAGAACAGTATGACGAAGACAATTTCAGCCAGATAGATAACAGTATGACCTTAACGCAGGCCCAGCAACATCCTAATTAAGATACTGTAATGGGAATGGCTATCTAATGTCTGAAAGGCCATGACCGCTTTATTCATGAGTTCGCCTTGCCTTATCTTGTATGATGAAGCAAGGCTTTTTTTGGTCATTAAATGATTATTAAAATTGTCATTAACTTTCATACAAGTTTTAAGAAGGATGGTTTTTTATTGTTACTTTTTCCTCCGTTGACTAGCTTTTGAAGAGTGATTCATCCAAGGAGGACATTATATGAGCCGGACAATAGTAGCCATTGCTATCGGTGCTATCTTTACGAGCATTTCAGCAGTCGTGCTGGCCAATGAAAATGATGCATCACAGAGCGGCGGTCAGATGACCCAGCAGCAGGACAGTTCGACAGCGGGACAGCAGCAAAGTACGGACACTCCCCGTAACCAGAAGCAGGGTGATACCAAGCGCGAAACCGGCACTCAAGGGCCTCAACAGAGTTCCGAAAGCGACGACTTGGATATGCCTGACCAGGCCGATATAGACAGCGACGATACACAGAATGAACAAGGTGGTAATCGTTTGGAAGTTTTGAAAGATGAGGGTTCCGACCAGACCACGGTTGAATAATATAAAACTTCACCATTGTGTCTTGTCGAGTTTTACTAAGTAGGCGGTGATAATATATGTGTTAATTTTTATTATAATTCATCGTTAGCTTTGATCTGAGGCGCTTAGGTCTACTAGCTTTTTAAGTGCAAGCCAACACAAGGAGCAATATTATGAAACGGACAACACTTACGATTGCCATTGGTGCGATTTGTGCAGGACTTTCAGGTGGCGCTCTGGCTCAAGACGCTAACCAGAACGACACTGATAATGCCGATCAAATGACGCAGCAGCAAGATGCTACGGCGCAAACGCCGCCACAAGGCACAGCAACCGATAGCCGTGCTCAGTCTCAGCCTAATGGCGACGAAACGATGGACGTTGAAGTCGACCAGGAGCCTGCTGAGGTAAGCGTTGAACAAGACTCTCCCAATATTCGAGTAGAGCAGCCTGAACCCAACGTTACCGTTGAAGAAGCTGAGCCCAACGTTACCGTTGAGCAGGGTGGCGAGCCTGAGGTTAATGTCGAGCAAGCCGATGATGCACAGGTCGACGTTAATAGCGATGACGATCAAGAACGCCAGCAGGCCGCCCAGGATAATCGTAGCGACCAGGATGGCGATAATTCATTGATGTCTCACCCGGTTAGTGAGCTGGAAGGCATGGTCGTCATTAACCAGGATGGCGAAGAGGTCGGTGATATTCACCATATCGCTCAGCACAACGACTCTGGTGACCTGTTTGCCATTATCTCAGTCGGTGGTATCTGGGGCTTCGGCGCGACAGAAATCGCTTTACCGATGGATGAAGTGCAGCTCCAGGATGAACAGCTCGTCATGAATACCACGTATGGCAGTGACGAGATTGAAGCGTCCTCAGAGGATTATGTCGAGGATAATTATACGCAGGTCGATAGCGATATGACGCTATCCGAAGCGAAGCAGAATCAACACCAATAAGCGATTTTATCGATAAGCGGCTTAGATGCTGACAGGAAGGGCAGGGCATTCGCGCCTTGCCCTTTTTCTATTGATGGCTCTGTTATCAATACGATGTATAACTATGCCCATCACTTCGGTCCTCAGCTGCGGTCCTCAAATACGGCCCTCAACTACGATCAGCGCTAGCCAGGTGCGATTGCGCGTTTCGATACTTATGCTTTTACCTCTTCCTGCTCTGCAAGGCTGGTCTCTTTGTCAGCAGATGTCTCTTTGGTGGTCGCTCGCGTACTAACACCTGATGCATTGCCTTTCGCCGGTAACGTTTTGGTATGGGTGGGCGCGTCATTAAAACTGTTTTTTAGCATTTCATTGTCGGCGCTCATATCAATGCTGCCGTGGAAAACGCTGCCATCTTCAAGCACAAGGCAGGGCGATACGATGGTGCCAGTCACTTGGGCGCCCTTGTGGATCGTTGCGCGGTGTAAAGCGATTAAATTACCTTCTACTTCGCCGGATACGTGCAAGGTATGAGCAAACACATCGCCTTTAAAATAGCTATTTGCGCCTAATGTGACGGTGTGCTGTTTGCAGGTGATAGTGCCGCTAACACGCCCTTTTACGGTCAAATCCTCATCACTATTGATGTCGCCTTCTACTTGCGTATGGCTACCGATAATGGAGGTGCTGGGGCGTGCATTGCTGCTGGTTGGCGTGCTCGATAGAAGCGTGTCACTTGAGTCTGGTGAGCTGGGCGGCGTCGTTTTTTGCTCGGCAGTTGCATTCTTGGCTTTATTAAACATCGTTAACTCCTGGTAAATGTCGGCCTAGCGCTTTTAAGACGCACGCGTTGGGCATAAAAAGTCATTGAATACTTTAATCTGCTTAACGGCTGGATAAAGCTCAGAATTAAGCCGAGTGGGGGAGGTTATTCGCGCCGCCATAAAAATAAATCGCGTATAACCTTAGTCTGGGCAAAATTTGACAGTGGCGGGACCGGTGTATGGGTATTCAAGCATGGTTTATTCTTATTGGTGTTAGCGCAATGACACTGATTGTATGGGATGGCAGGCGCCGTAAGGCAAGGCAGCGCGCTGAAGGCTCATACTCTTCAGGTGACGTGCCTCAACCGTCGCCTGCTGTCTCTCTCGTTTCTGACATCGCTGTTGAACAGTCACCACCTAAAGCCACCGTTACACCACTGGTGGCCCCGTTAAAAGAGGGCAGCCGAATTGGGGCGGCCACATCGATTACAGGGAATATCACCGCCAACGAGCCCGTGCTGGTTAAAGGGAACGTGCAGGGCAGAGTCGTCGCGTCGCAGCATTCTTTAACCGTGAATGCATCAGGGCAGGTAGCACCCTATATAGAAGGTGGTTTTATCACCGTTGATGGCCATGTTTCAGGCACGCTGAAAGCGCACTCCAGGGCCACCCTTCTTCCACAAGCCATTGTACAGGGTGTGATTGATACGCCATGTTTAGAGTGTGAGGCGGGTGCCTGGCTTCAAGCAAATGTTAGGCATCGCGCCGTTCAGCAGAACGTTACTGCGATGGTTTCCTAATACGTTTTCCCAGAACGGGCCTCAAGACCGTTTTAAAGAGTAGGCTATTGATCGCTACGGCCTCCCGGGCCTCAGCTCTTTATCTTCATAGCCTCAGCCCAGCGTACGGCGATGCCTTTTTCTATTGGGTGCTATCAGGCACTGCCCAAAACGTCACAATTGGGTAAGATGACGTTTCATTTACTGATGGCGTTTTGGCATGCAGCTCAGCTCTTTGTCTCCCCCGTTAACACTTGCGCGTCAGCGCATTGGGGTATTACTGCTGCCTGGTTTTTCCATGCTCTCACACGCCAGTGCCGTCGAACCGCTGCTGATGGCCAATCAGCTTAGCGGCCAGGTTCTCTATCAGGTGTTTACGCTCAGTACCGATGAGCAGCCGGTGCGAAGCAGCGCTCAATTATCCTGTCATGCTGACTACCCCCTGGAAGGGGCACCGCCTCATCTGGACATGGTGCTTATCTGCGCGCCTTCGCCTCTGCCCTATGCGTTACCGGCCAAACTAATGGAGTGGCTGCGCCACCAGCCAAGCCGTACGATGCTGGGCGGATTAGCGGGAGGAGCTGAAGTATTGGCCCGCACGGGATTGCTGGAAGGCTATCGAGCGACCTTACCCTGGCAACGTTTTGCGGCCTTTGCCCAAGCGTATCCTCAAGTGACACTGTCGCAACAGCTTTTTGAGATCGACCGCAACCGGATCACCTGTGCCAGCGGTACGGCGGCCATGGACATGATGCTGACGCTGGTGCGCCAACAGCAGAGCAGTCATCTGGTTGAGCAGGTGTCAGAGCACTTTATGTGTGAGCGAATCCGCATGGCCGATGAGCGCCAACATGTGCCGCTTCGCCACCGCTTGGGCCACGCCCCGCAGAGCTTGATAGACGCTGTGACGCTGATGGAAGCCAACATAGAAGAGCCACTTTCGACCCTGGAGCTGGCTGAGCATTTGGGCATTTCCCGCCGCCAGTTGGAGCGCCTGTTTAAAAAATATCTTCAGGCTGTGCCTAGCCGCTATTACCTCAATTTGCGTTTGCAGGATGCCCGTAAACAGCTGCGTGAAAGTGATCGCTCGGTAGGCGATATCGCGTTTGCGACGGGATTCTCCTCGGCGGCTCATTTCTCAACGGCTTACCGCAATCATTTTGGATTAACCCCACGGGAAGAGCGTTTGAGCTGATGCTCGTCCACGTCGCAACATCTGCAGTAACGCATTAGCACCAGAGACCTCCCTTCGGAAATAATCTGAAATATGGGCAGCATTACATAATTTACCGTCACATTACTGAAAGCGGGTGAGCTTGCTCGCCCCGTATACTGATATAACTGATTGACTCAACGAGAGGGACTGACCCATGAGCACGACCCCAACCCGGCAGGATTTCGATCACTACATGACCCCCAACTATGCGCCGCAGCAGATTATTCCGGTGCGCGGAGAAGGTAGCCGCTTGTGGGATCAGCAGGGGCGTGAATATATTGATTTTGCGGGCGGTATCGCGGTGAACTCGCTGGGTCATTGCCATCCCGTGTTGGTGAATGCCTTAAAAGAGCAGGGGGAAAAACTCTGGCATCTCTCCAATATCTATACCAATGAACCCGCGCTTAAGTTGGCTAAAAAGCTGGTTGAGCGGACCTTCGCTGACAAGGTGTACTTGTGCTCTTCCGGCGGTGAAGCCAACGAGGCCGCACTGAAGCTGGCGCGCCGTTACGCGGTAGACCATTACGGCGAAAAGAAAGACAAGATCATCTCCTTCAACCAATCCTTCCACGGCCGCACGCTGTTTACCGTGAGCGTGGGTGGTCAGCCCAAGTACTCCCAGGGTTTTGGTCCAGTGCCTGGCGGTATTTTGCACGCTGAGTTTAATGATCTTGAAAGTGTGCGTGCCTTAATGGGCGATGACACGTGTGCGGTGATGGTCGAACCCATGCAGGGAGAAGGCGGCATTTTGCCCGCGACGCCCGAGTTTCTAGAAGGCCTGCGCGAACTGTGCGATCAGCACAATGCGCTGCTGGTGTTTGATGAAGTGCAAACCGGGGTTGGCCGTTGCGGTACGTTGTATGCCTATGAGCGTTATGGCGTAACGCCCGATATTCTCACCAGTGCCAAGTCGCTGGGTGGCGGCTTCCCGGTTGGCGCGATGCTGGCAACCGACAGCGTCGCCAAATCCCTCGCGTTTGGAACCCATGGTTCTACCTACGGCGGTAACGCCTTGGGCTCAGCGATTGCGTTGGCTGCGCTGGAATTTATCGATACGCCAGACGTACTGGAAGGCATTCAAAAGCGCCACGACCTGTTCCGTGAGCAGTTGGAAACCATTAATCGCAAGCATGGCGTGTTTAAAGAAATTCGCGGCATGGGGCTGTTGATAGGTGCCCAGATGTCGGACGCCTATGAAGGCCGCGCCAAGGATATTCTGCCGCTGGCCATCGAAGAAGGCGTAATGGCACTGATTGCAGGTCCTAACGTGCTTCGCCTGGCGCCTTCACTGGTAGTGCCGGAGGCAGACATTGCTGAAGGTATGGCCCGTTTGGAGCGTGCGATTGAGCGCCTTGTTGCCAACGCATGAATTCGCCCACGGCGACATTGAGAGAGGGGCGTTAAGAATGCTGGTCATTCGTCCGGTAAAAATGGCGGATCTCGAAGCGCTGGTCATGTTGGCAGAGCATGCGACGCCCAAGCTTACCAACCTGCCCGCTAACCGCGAACGTTTAGAGGAGCGCATTGGGCGCTCCCTGGCGGCGTTTAATGATGAAATCGAGTTTCCGGGTAACGAGCACTACACCTTTGTGCTTGAAAATAGCGCGCTGGTGGATGAGGCGGGGCATGGTGAAATACTGGGAACGGCCACTATTCGTGCCCAAGCGGGCGCTAATGAGGCCTACTACACCTACCGCCAGGAAACGTTGATTCATGCGTCTCAACAGCTCAACGTACGTCGCGAAGTACAAACCCTGGCGCTCTCTCATGAGGTTTCTGACGCTACGCTGCTGTGCGCGTATTCACTAAATCCGCGTTACAAGGGGACCAGCGCCGAAAGCCTGCTGCGGCGTGCTCGGCTGATGTTTATTGCCCAGTACCCTGAGCGTTTTTCGCGCATATTGGCCGTGGCGTTTCCCGGTTACCTGGATGCGCAGAACGAATCGCCCTTTTGGGAAAGTGTGGGCCACCACTTTTTTGCGCGCAGTTTTCACGATATCAACCACATCGCAGGTGTGCGCTCCAAAAGCTTTATTGCCGAGGTGATGCCTCAGTTCCCGCTCTATTTGCCGCTGTTGACGCCACCGGCCCGGGCGGCGATTGGCCGGGAGCATCCTGCGCATGAAGAAGCTTTGCAGGAGATGCTTGCCGAAGGCTTCGTACGCTCGCGCCATGTGGACATTTTCGACGCGGGGCCGCTTGTGAAAGCCGAACGCGAGCGCTTGGCGACATTCAACCGTGCCGCTTGGCATCCGGTACGCCTTCGCCCGGACGAAACGCTTCCCGATGCCGAACCTGCCTTGATCGCTAATCAGGCGCTGGGTGATTTTCGCTGCATTGTCGCCCGTTACGCGCTTTCAGCCACTGGGCAACTGATGCTTTCAGAGGCGGATGCCAAACGCTTGGGAGTAGAGGAGGGGCGAGCTGTATTTGCCGCGCCACTCACTCTGCCCAGCGCGGTGGATGCCTTTGATGAAGGAGAAATATGATGCGCATTCGTCCTATCGCCCGTGCAGATGTTGATGGGTTGCTGGCGCTTGCGCAGCAGGCGGGCGTGGGCTTTACCTCGCTGCCCAATAACCGAGAATTTCTGGCAGAAAAAATTGAAACGTCTGTCCGCGCGTTTGAAGAGCGTACCCCGGTTAACAATCGGCTCTACTTCTTTGTGCTGGAAGATGAGGCCAATGGCGAGCTGGCTGGCTGCTGTGCCATTGAAGGCCAGGTAGGGCACGAAGTGCCTTTTTATAACTATCGGTTGGGCACGCTGGCGCACTCGTCGGTACAGCTGGATTTACACCGCACCATCGATACGCTGTTTTTAAGCTCTGACCATACCGGCGATGCCGAAGTATGCTCACTGTTTTTGCGCCCAGAATACCGCGGCGAGGCCAATAAACACCTGCGCAACGGTGCGCTGCTCTCCAAGGCGCGCTGGCTGTTTATTGCACAGTTTCGTGATCGTTTTCCTGAGAAAGTGCTCGCCGAAATGCGCGGCGTGTTCGATGAGCAGAACCGCAGCCCCTTCTGGGAGAGCCTGGGAAAACACTTTTTTCCCATGGATTTCAGCGAAGCCGACCGCTTGACCGGTCTTGGGCAGAAAAGCTTTATCGGTGAATTAATGCCGCGCTTTCCCATTTACACCACGTTTATGGCCGAGGAGGCGCGCGCGTGTATTGGTCAAGTGCATCGGCATACTCGGCCCGCCCTTGAAATGCTCAAAAAAGAGGGGCTGCGCTGGGAAGGCTATATCGATATTTTTGACGGTGGCCCGACGGTTGAAGCCTATATCGACGATGTGCGGGCTGTGCGCAATTCGCAGCTATATCACGTTGAAGTATCGACCAAGGCGCCTGATGAGAGCGTTAGCCGCTGGTTGGCCGCGACCACCACCATGCAGGCCTTTACCGCCGCGTGGATAGGCCGTGCACCCACCCGCGATACGATTGTTTTAAGCCACACAGAAGCCGAGCGTCTAGGGGTTACCACAGGTGATGCCGTGCGGCTTCTGGAAACCTGAACAGGTAGGAGAGCATGATGCACGCCCAACAACAGCAGCTTATCAACGGCGCCTGGGTGAATGGCGCTGCAGCATCGTTTAGTAAGTTTGACCCCGTCTCAGGCGGGCTGCTCTGGCAAGGGGCATCAGCCAGTGATACGCAGGTTGAAGAAGCGGTAGCCGCTGCGCGTAAGGCGTTTCCCGAATGGGCAAAAACGCCCTTTAGCGAACGCCAAGCGCTGGTCGAGCGTTTTGCTGAGGTACTTAAATCGCGCAGTGAAGCGCTGGCTGTCGCCATTGCCTCTGAAACCGGCAAGCCGCTTTGGGAAGCGCGTACGGAAGCGGGCGCTATGGTGGGGAAAATAGCGCTCTCACTCAAGGCGTACAAGGAGCGCACCGGCGAACGCGAAAAAGCTGTAGGCAGTGCCAAAGCGGTGCTGCGCCACCGTCCGCATGGCGTGATGGCAGTGTTTGGCCCCTATAATTTCCCGGGCCACTTGCCTAACGGTCATATGGTGCCGGCTCTCCTGGCAGGCAACACGGTGGTCTTCAAACCGAGCGATCAAACACCGCTAACCGCGGACTTGGCGCTGCAGTGCTGGCAAGAAGCCGGGCTGCCTGCTGGCGTCATCAATCTTGTTCAAGGCGGTGTACCGGTGGGGCAGGCGCTTTCTGCACACCCTGGGATCGATGGCCTGCTGTTTACCGGCAGTGCAAAGGTTGGCGGTATGCTGCAACAGCAGTTTGCCGGGCAGTTGGATAAAATCCTCGCGCTGGAGCTTGGGGGCAACAATCCGCTGGTGGTCAAGGACGTGGATGATGAGCGCGCCGCCGTGCTGGCCATTTTGCAATCCGCCTTTCTGTCCGGCGGCCAGCGCTGCACTTGTGCACGCCGTTTAATCGTACCCCAGGGCGAGGTTGGCGACCGGCTAATTGACGCGCTTTCCGAAGCGATTGCCAGGCTTCATGTGGCCGGGCAGTTTGATGAGTCGCCCACACCGTTTTACGGCGGCCTGGTCAGTGTGGCGGCGGCTGATGGTCTGCTAAAAGCACAGGATGAGCTGGAAACACTGGGTGGCACGGTGATTAACCGTATGCAGCGTGTTAAAGACAATACCAGTCTGCTCACGCCTGCGTTAATCGATGTGACGGGCTTGGAAGTGCCTGACGAGGAGTACTTTGGCCCGTTATTGAAGGTGCACCGTTACCACGATTGGGACGAGGCGTTAACGCTTGCCAATAACACGCGCTATGGCCTCTCGGCGGGTTTGATTGGCGGTGAAAAGGCCGACTGGGACGATTTTCTGCTGCGCATCCGTGCGGGTATTGTGAACTGGAATCGCCAGACTACCGGGGCTTCGGGTGATGCGCCGTTCGGCGGCGTCGGCGACAGCGGCAACCATCGCCCCAGCGCGTACTATGCGGCGGACTACTGCGCCTATCCGGTGGCTTCCATGGAAGCCGAGGCGTTGGAGATGCCCGATACTCTGCCGCCGGGAGTTAGTCTGTGAGAACACCTGTGATCAGTAACGTTAGGGAAGTCAATTTCGACGGCCTGGTAGGCCCGACGCATAACTACTCAGGGCTCGCCGTAGGCAATGTGGCTTCCATGAGTCACGGCGGCCTTGAGTCCAATCCTAAAGAGGGGGCGCTACAAGGGCTTTTAAAAATGAAATCCTTGATGGAGGCAGGCTACGCCCAAGGCGTTCTGCCGCCTCAACAGCGCCCGGATATCGGCGCGCTGCGCGACTTGGGTTTTAGCGGCAGCAATCATGATGTGCTGGCCCGTGCTGCCGCCGATGCACCGCAGCTGTTGCGGGCTGTATGCTCCGCTTCGAGCATGTGGACGGCCAATGCGGGCACCGTTACCCCCAGCATCGACGCGCCGGACCGCCGGGTGCACTTCACTCCGGCCAACCTGCAATCAAGCTTTCATCGCTTTCTTGAGCCGCAAACCACGGGCCGTGTGCTGCAGGCCATTTTTCACAGCGAACAGCACTTCGCCCACCACCCAGTGCTGCCCGCCACGCCTGCATTTTCCGATGAAGGTGCGGCCAATCATACTCGCCTGTGTGGTGAGTACGGTGAGCCGGGCGTTCATCTGTTTGTGTATGGCCGCCAAGCGTTTGGTGACGTGCGTAGCGGCGAGCGCGAACCTGTTCGTTACCCCGCCCGCCAAACGCTGGAAGCCAGCCAAGCGGTAGCCCGTCAGCATGGGCTTGTTGAGTCGCAAACGGTATTTGCTCAGCAGCATCCGGACGCTATTGATGCGGGCGTATTTCATAACGACGTCATTGCCGTGGGTAACGGAGCCGTGCTGCTGTATCACGAAATGGCTTTCCTGGACGAAGAGGGCACGCTCGACGAGCTGCGCCGCAAAATGACGACGCCCTTGATTCCTGTCCGCGTACCCATTGAAGCAGTGAGCCTGGAAGATGCAGTGGCATCGTACCTGTTTAACTCGCAGCTGCTTTCCAACCCCGATGGCACCATGACGCTAGTCGTGCCCAGCGAATGTCAGGAGCGTGAAGCCGTCTGGCGCACCGTTCAAGACTACCTGTTGGCAGGCAATAACCCCATCTGTGACGTGGTGGTGAAAGACGTCAAGCAAAGCATGCGCAACGGCGGCGGCCCCGCTTGCCTGCGCCTGCGCGTTGCTCTTTCAGAAGCCGAGCGCGCAGCACTGACCGGCCGCGTATTGCTCACCAATGATCTTTACGAAGACCTTACTGCTTGGGTCAACCGCCACTACCGGGATCGCTTGGCACCTGATGACCTCGCCGATCCGCAGTTGGCAGAAGAGTCGCTCAGCGCACTGGATGAGTTAACGCAGCTTCTGCAAATAGGGTCGGTTTACCCGTTTCAGTTGGGGTAGGAATATCGTAGGAGCAGCTTCAGCTAGCGATGCAGCGCGAAGCACTGCCGGGTTTAGTGGCGGAACATGCTCAAGGGCGGCTAGCGCCGCCATCGCCGAGTGAACTCAGCTCCCACAGCTTCAATGCGTTGGCTACCGTTGTAGGAGCAGCTTCAGCTAGCGATGCAGCGCGAAGCGCTGCCGGGTTTAGTGGCGGCACATATTCAAGGACGGCTAGCGCCGCCATCGCCGAGTGAACTCAGCTCCCACAACTTCAATGCGTTGGCTACTGTTGTAGGAGCAGCTTCAGCTAGCGATGCAGCGCGAAGCACTGCCTGAGTCAGGGATTTACGTGTGCAGTCCGTATAAAATAATAGCCAAAGCCAAATTAAGTGCTTTCGCAACAGGTGCCGACAGGAGCGCCGGGAGTAAATATGACGCCGCTCTTTCAGCCGACCAGCGATAGGGATTTTGCAGAGCAACTGATCCGCCAGAATATGTCCGGCTACTATGAACAGCTGGATATGCACTGGGACAGCGCTTTGTTTGAAAGCGAGTGGCGTACCCTGGAAAGCTATCAGTTGGTCATCAACACGCACCCGGTGGGCTTGCTGTGTATCAACCAGGCTACCGAGGCTTGCTATATTCGCGAGCTGCAAATCGCGCCGCAGTGGCAGCGTCAGGGTTTTGGTACGGCAGCCATCCACCATATGGTAAACAGGGCGCGGCAATCGAATATCGATACGCTGCGCCTTCGGGTGTTCTGCATTAATCCTGCCGTCGCGCTCTACGAACGCATGGGCTTTCACATTCGTAAAACGGAAGTCAATACTCACTACATGGAACGGCTTATTGTTTAAGTGATGCCTGCCAGATATGCCTTTGTTTATTTAGGCAAGTTGCCTGGCTTTGCCAATATTAAGCAGAGCGATACCTGTGCCTATCAGCAGGGCGCCGGGTAGTAAGCCCTCCGGCGCGGCTTCTCCTTGGAGCACTATCGCCACCGGAACGCCAACCACGGCGCCGACGGAACCCAGCAGGCTGAGAAGCACCGGCCCGCCGGTTTTCTGAAGCAGAAATAGCAGTAAAAACTGGCCTGCAAATACCATTGATTGAAGGGCAATTAGGAGAAGTGGAAGGCGTTGCCCGCTTGGAATACCAAGCGAAAACCCAGGCAGCAGGCCGACGCTGAACAGAAGAGCCGCCGCAGCGACTAGCATACCGGGCGCAAGAGCGTCGCCTGAGACACCCGCTGGCCAGCGCAACGTTCGGTAAAGATTGCCGATGGCCAACAGTACCGGCCCCGCCAACGCCAGCAAAATCCACACATAGTCGGCATCAGGCGCGGAAAGCTTGTGAGCTGCCAAAGTGACGGCGCCCGCAAGCGCTGACATAACGCCTATCGCCCGCGTCATCTGAAAGCGTTCCAGCTTTACTATCAGCGCACCAACGTAGGTAAGCAGCGGCGGCAATGTAATCACAAGGGCGACAAAACCTGCACCAATATGCGGAATGGCCGAGAAGAAAATCAGGTTAGAACCCGCCACGCCAACAAAGGCCGAAACAAGATAGTACTCAAGTGTGCGCCCCGTGACAGGCGGCAAATTGCTGCGTAGTGCTGCTACGGCCAGCAGAATTAAAGCCGCGCCAGTAATCGACCAAAATAGAAAGGCGAGAGGCGACAGCTGCGCATCACCGGCCAGTTTGGCCACGTTGGTCGAAAGCCCCAGTAGCGCGCCACCTGCCACAAGATAGATAAATGCGGCAAGTCGCTTCTGTTTGGGAAGTGCCCCTGATCTTGCCTTGGATGGTTGCATAGTGTGGCTCTTGTGGTTGCTCTTTAACATGATTTTTAAAATACCTTGATATCAAGGTATATGGTTTTTTATCTTGACGTCAAGCTAAAAAGCGGTAAGCATGAACCCCATGGATCATGTCGATAAAATACTCACACAGTGGCAGCAACAGCGGCCCGACCTGAACGTGGCCCCAATGGCCACGCTGGGCCGACTCAAACGACTGAATCATAGCGTGATGCGGCGCATGGAGCAGACGTGGGCGGCGTACGGCCTTAACGACTCAAGCTTTGACGTACTGGCCACGCTGCGCCGTGAAGGCCCACCTTACGCGCTTTCTCCCAGCGACTTAATGGCCTCCACCATGGTGACGTCCGGCACCATGACACATCGGCTTCAGCAGTTGGAAAAAGCGGAGTTGATTGAGCGTGTCAAAAACCCCGCCGACGGGCGAGGATTTCTGATTTCGCTATCTGAGAAAGGGTTTGCGTTAATTGATGAAGCCGTTGCTGCTCATGTGGCGACACAGGAAGAGCTGGTCAGTGGTTTGAGTGATGACCAGCGGGCGCAGCTTGATGAACTGCTCAAGCAGTTTTTGGCAGGGCTTGAGCCAACATAAGGCGTATTAGCTGTTTGGTTAGTCTGTCTGCTCGCGCACTGCTTCCGTTATCGCTTTCATGAAAACCTGCACTCTGGCCGCATAGCGCAAATCGGGGTGAGTCAGGAACCAGAGCTGGGTAGTCAGTTCTTCCACTGGCTTGGTAAGCCTGATTAGCTCCTCGTCACTATCCCCAAGGTAGCAAGGAAGTACCGCGATACCTGCTCCCTGACGCACTGCCAGTTGTATTCCCAGCATGCTATCTAATTTGTAGCCCGTGCTTTTACCCACCATCCATTTTTCGAGCGTTGCGTCGCCCATATGCGTATCTGGCCCTATCCAGCTTTCACCGTCGAGCGATGTAGGATCCAGCGGTACAGGTGCCATTTGCCAACGGTTTTTCTGGCCGTAAATGGCTAAGCGGATATCGCTTAGCTTGCGGCCTACAAGAGTTTCCGGTGGGCTGAGTGTCGGTCGAATGGCAATGTCCGCTTCTCTTCGCGATAGGCTTTGCAACTGGTTTGAGATCACCACTTCCAGCGTAATATCAGGATACTGTTGACGAAACTTTGTTAATAGAGGGCATAGCCATCCTGCAAAAAGCGTGTCGGTAGTGGTGATGCGAAGGCTTCCACAAAGCTTCAGATCTTGCCCAATAAGGCGGCGTTCAGCGCTATCAACCTCTATTTGAACACACGTTGCCGTTGCCGCCAGATCTTCTCCTGCCAGTGTCGGGGTATAGCCATGCCGATGACGCTCAAACAAAGTGACGTTCAGGCGTTTTTCAATCGCGTTGAGACGGCGAAATACGGTGGCGTGGCTGATACGCAGGTGCCGGCTGGCGCCGGATAAAGAGCCTGTTTGAGCGATAGCCAATATCACTTGAAGATCGTCCCACTTTAGCTGCTGTTCATTCATGCAAAGTTAATTCTCATAATTAGGGGATTTTTGAGCAAATATGAACAGGGTAGCCTGTCATTCAATCCAGCGACAGGTGTGAAGCTTCATGAACGTATTGATTGTCACGGCTCACCCAGAGCCACATTCGTTTAATGGTGGGTTGGTCGATACCGCCGTCAATCAATTGAAAAAAGCAGGGCATTCGGTTGATGTGGATGATCTTTATGCTGAACGCTTCAACGCGATAGAGCACGCCGAACACTATTCCCAACGAGTTGATCAAGACTATTTCGCACCACTAGATGAGCAGCGCCATCATCACAAAAATGCAGCACTGCCCGCGGATATCCAGCGCGAGTTGGCAAGGCTGGAGTGGGCCGATCTGGTGATCTTTCAGTTCCCGCTATGGTGGCATGCACAGCCTGCTGTACTAAAAGGATGGTTTGATCGGGTATTGGTTTATGGCGGGCGCTACACAAGTCGCATGCGTTACGATCAAGGTTACTTTAAAGGTAAACGCGCCATGCTGTCGGTGACCGCAGGCTCACCGGAAGCCGCTTTTCAACCCTTTGGCCGGGCGGGCAATATGGCGGCCTGGCTATGGCCCATTCACTCATCGCTTTATTACGTAGGGTTTGACGTACTGGCGCCTCAACTGAGTTACGGCGTGCAGGGTGGCGGCATTAAGTATCAGAATGAGGAAGCTCTACGCAAACATCTCAATGTCTGTAAACAGCGCTGGGCCGAGCGTCTAACGCACTGGGAGCGTGAAAAGCCGATACCGTTTGCCGGATGGGAAGACTGGGATGAAGAAGGCATGCTAAGTAAAACGGCACCTCTTCGCTGGCGGCTAGGCTAGGTACATATACTGGTCGATGTCCGTGCTAAAGGCTTCGCTACTTAATCTTGTGTACACTTGGCGTTCGCAAAATAACGCCACGGGTAAAAGGTAGCTGGTATGTCCTTGGATTTTCGCTGGTCACGGTTTGATGAGCTCAGCACGCGCGAATTTTATGAAATCGTAAAGGCACGCATAGCGGTGTTTGTGGTGGAACAGCGGTGTGCCTATCAGGAAGTTGATGAGCTGGACCCGCTTGCCTGGCATCTTTCCGCAACGGTTGATGGTCAGCTCGCGGCGTATATCCGGGTAGTGGGGCCGGGTGATAAGTTTTCTGAGCCCTCGATTGGCCGGGTGATGACCCTTAAGGCTTTTCGAGGGCATCAGTATGGCCGAGCGCTTATGGGCGAGGCGATTCGTTTTACCGAGCAAACCTATCCTGATCTGGGCATTAAGATCGGCGCACAAGTCTATTTAAACGCTTTCTACGAGTCGTTTGGGTTCGAGCGCATCAGTGAGCCCTACGATGAAGACGGCATACCGCATATTGATATGGTGAAACCGCGATAATACCTGTTGCTATCGACCGCTCTGTTCCGTCTCTAAGATGGTGTTGCTGGGTATCGCTGGAGCAACATCACCGTAGGGCAGCGTAGTAGACTATTGAGTAGTAATCTCTACGGCTGTGCCAGCCACTACGACTCCTCCTTGCACTGGTACTTCAACTTGCAGCAGACTTAACCGTCCCATTTCTTCACCCTGCTTTATGAGAAATTTCTCAGGAACGTTAATCAGCTTGGCTTCGCGTAGATATCCTCCTAGCGCTGCAGCCGCAGCTCCAGTCGCCGGGTCTTCTACTACGCCACCGACTGGAAAGGGGTTTCGCGAATGGAAAAGGTTATTACTCTCGCGGAAAACAAGCTGTAGCGTTGTTAGCCCTTCTCGTAACATCAGAGATTTCAGCTCATTAAAATCGTAATCAAGTTGACTTAATGTGTGTCGAGAACCAACTGCCAGCACAAGATGCCATGCTCCTCCATAGGCTAAAGCTGGAGGGATAGATGGATCCATTTTGTCAAGAGACCAATTAAGCCGTTCTAATACCTCATTAACAAGCTCTACAGGAGCAGGCCTATGGTCAGGTTCAACTGAGGTTAACGCTGCCTGAATTTGACCATCGATCATATCGACTTTCACTGGCACGCGCCCCACCGATGTATTCAGTTGATAAATGCCCATACCACTTAAGCGGCCCAGCATTACGGCGCTTGCAATCGTTGCATGCCCACAAAAGCTAACTTCTGCCAGTGGGCTATAGTAACGAATAGTTCTAACTTCTCCTGTTGATGGTGCAATAAATGCTGTTTCCGAGTATCCAACCTCTGCAGCGATATTTTGCATTTCCTTTTTTTTAGGTAGCTCATCTCCAATCCATACTCCTGCAGGGTTACCACCAGAAGGAACATCAGAAAAGGCAGTTAATCGATATAACAGGCTACTCATGAGGCTTTTCCTCTTGAAGGTGGGGAAGGTAGTATCATTTTGACGTCAAAAAAAATAATGGAAACTTCTTTTTTCTCACCTATAGGGTTACTAAAATTTAGCCATGAGTAGTGTCAATTTCCCTCCTTTAAACGCTTTTCGCGCCTTTGAAACTGCTGCACGATTAGGCAGCTTTGCCTCTGCTGCTCAGGAGCTTAACCTGACACCAGCCGCTGTTAGCCACCGTATAAAAGAGCTGGAAAGTAGGCTCGATATTTTGTTATTTGTACGTCAACCCCGTGGAGTAGTTCTGACAAATGCAGGACGTCGTTACTATGAGCGTTTATCGAGTATTTTTACCCAAATCGAACGAGCAACAAAAGAGCTTAGACAGGAGGGGATTGATGGTCTGTTGACGCTATCAGCACCTTCTTCTTTTATCCGTTGCTGGCTGATTCCGCGGCTTGCAAGCTTCCAGGCTCTTTATCCTGGTCTGCAACTGAAGTTGCGCGGTGAAAGTGATTTATTGAGCTTTCGAAATAATCAGGCAGATATTGGAATTCGTTTTGGTACAGGTAACTACCCAAACCTACATACTGAACAGCTAATGAGCGATGCCGTGACGATACTGGCTCCTTCAAAACGAGTAAGCGGCCTTCGCGATATTCGTCCTGAAAGTTTATTGCGTACTCAGTTTTTGTTGGAAGATAGTAGTATTCAACCAACAGAACCCTGGAATACATGGCAGCCTTGGCTCCGTGAAATTGGGGTTGAGTTTCATCCATCTCTACGTAAATTACAGTTTTCTGACAGTAATCTGACCTTGGCAGCCTGTGCAGAGGGGCTTGGCCTTTGTGTCGGGCGTTACTCTATTGCTAGTCAGCTTATTTTGGATAGAAAAGTACAAGCAATTATGCCATGGCGTATTCATGAGTTTGCCTATTATCTAGTTTTAAATCCGGCTGAAGTTGAAAATCTTCGTGTTATCGCATTTAAGCAGTGGTTAATGGGGCAGGTTGAAAGTTTTGAAAGTATGCGCGCAGATAATAATATTTGAAAAAAACAGCTATATTTATTGGGATGACGAAAATATAGGGCCAGGTTATTGATTTGTCTAAAAGTTAAAAACGTTGTTGGGTATGTGGAGGTATCCTGCATCTCTATAAAAGCGTGTCGCATACTAATTGCTTATTCAAAACTAATCGTGCGGTCAGTTCCATAGCTATCCAATAGCCGGTGTGTACCTCTTCACAGAGGTGGCCAAATAAAAGGTAAGCACTCAACGGCAGCCATGTGTACTTCATCTAACGCCACAGTATCCCAACCAGACTCAGCTCCGGCGAGTAGGCCGACAGGTAAAATAGATGCATACGGTGTGACATCCACTCTATTATCTTTCGCCGAAGGCCTGCGAGCGATGCATGCTGGCATTTTCGAGCAACACAACAGCGAAGGTATCCGGTTTTTCTGTACGTCAAACGCTTCGATAACCGTCTCGGAGGTCACCGATACGGTAGTGGTTCGGTAGATCTGTTTTCCAGCGCGGCTGAGGAAACCCAATGTGTTCAGACTTCGGCCGGGTGAGTGGACGGTCACCTCAAAGGGCTGTTCGATAGGGCTCCACGCATAGGGTATCGATGACGATTGTGAAAGCCGGACTCACCAAAGTAATAGAACTCATGCTCACCCAGGTTTGTTTTAGCCATCGTGATATGGCGTCGCGGCGAACCTGTAGTATCTGGCTGATTTGACTAATTGTATGACCCTGATTGCTCAGCAGGATGGCATGCGCACGACGGCGTAGTGCATGTTTCTCACTGTAGTGATAGGCGAGTGCGCTCTATTCAGGGTCAGTAAGCGGAGCAATGAAGCGTTTTAACATGGCTTCATCCGTGATAGCTACCTGACAACACGACACTTCAGATCAAGCACTTAGTACAGAACAATTGCTGCTTGATTCTCGTTCAGCGTGTAAAATGTTAACAAAGTTAAGTGTTTGTTGTTAGGTGGCTTTTCTTGTAGGCAAAACTATTAACGCTGCACCCATTTTATTCAGGCTAGTAACTACTTATTTATGAGAACCTTTGATCCACAACATTATGTTTTATCTGGTCGCGGCTGGATGAATTAAGTACGCACGTTTTTTATGACATCGTAAGGGCACGTGAAGCGGTGTTAGTGGTGGAGCAGTAATGTGTCTATCAAGAGGTTGATGATTTGGATCCGCTTGCTAGGTATCTTTCCGCTACGGTTGATGGCCTGCTTGTGGCGTATATCCGGGTGGGGCGGCCGGGTGGTAAATTCGCTGAGCCTTCTATTGGATGGGTGATGACACTTAAGGCTTTTCGGGGCCGCCAATATAGCCGGGCGTTTATGAGCGAAGCTATCCGTTTCACCGAAAAAACCTATCCTGGCATGGGCATCAGTGAGCCCTACGATGAGGACGGCATACCGCATATTGATATGGTCAAACCCGCCTCCCACGCATAAACGATCATGGAACAGGAGTTTAATCCCGTGACCGCTTCAGATGCCTGCTTTTCAGAGAGTGAACGCCACGGGCTTTATCGTGCCATTTATGAGCGCCGTGATGTGCGTTCACAGTTTCTTCCTGACTCGATTCCCGCTGACGTGCTGGCACGTCTATTGCAGGCTGCCCACCATGCGCCTTCGGTAGGGTTCATGCAGCCTTGGGATTTTATGGTCATTGAAGGTGACGAGGTCAGGGCGTCTATCCTTGCGTTATTTGAGCAGGAAAACCAGAAAGCCGCTGAGTGTTTTGAGGGGGAGCGTAATGATCTTTACCGCAGCCTCAAGCTTCAAGGGATTGTCGAAAGCCCGCTGAATCTATGCATCACCTGCGACCGCAGCCGGGGTGGGCCACACGTGCTAGGCCGTAACAGTATTGTCGAAACGGACTTGTTCAGCACGTGCCTGGCGGTACAAAACCTGTGGTTGGCTGCGCGGGCCGAAGGGGTTGGCGTTGGCTGGGTAAGCATTCTGGATCAGGCGCAGTTAAGTGACGCCTTGAACCTGCCTGATCACGTATATCCCGTGGCCTATCTATGCCTTGGTTATGTCAGCGAGTTTCTGGATCAGCCGGAGCTTGAAGCCAAAGGCTGGCGCTCCAGGCTACCGTTAAGTGAGTTGGTACATGGCGATAGTTGGGGGCAGCCGCTTGAGAATGGTCCTCTTGATGCGCTGCTGCGCGATCAGTCACGCTAATCGCCGCAGGTGCGCGCTTTTGCATGATGGTGCGAGGCGGGCTACAGGGTTGCCGTGACGGTGTTAATTTCAGCAAAATAAGGTAAATAGTGATGCGGGACACCACTATCCAGCGACTTAGCGCAGATAGTCCTCATCTTCCCACCGTAGTGCGCTGGACGTTTGCAGCGTGGGGGAATTTATACCCAGGGCTAACGCTAGAAGAAGCCATTGATGACACGATGTCTGAGTGCGGTATCTCGGGTGTACCCTCCGTATTTATTGCTTTGCAAGACGACGTACCTGTCGGCACTGCCTGCTTAATTGATGATGATATGAGCATTCGGCGCGAATTAACGCCGTGGCTGGCCTCTGTTTTCGTAGCGCCTGAGTGGCGCGGGCAGGGTATTGCTTCCGCGCTGGTGCAGTGCGTGGAAGCAGAAGTACGCAATAGCGGTATTCACCAATGTTATCTCTATACCCCTGACCAGCAGTCGCTTTATCAGCGGCTAGGTTGGCAGGCGATAGAAACGCTTGAGTACCGAGGCGAAACCGTGACGCTCATGCGACGCCTCTTAACGGAGTCAAGCCGTTGATCGACCGACGATTTGCCGATCACACAACATGAAAATAGGTAGGCCAGTGGTACGACGGCTAACAAAATTTTAGGGAATCACCATGCGGCGTTTACTGGTACTGCCCACCTCGCGTGCGGGTTGGGGTTTATTAATTGCGTTTTTAACACTCATCGCTATGGGAACGTGGCCGATGATTGGTTGGGTAAACCGGGCAACGTTAGTGCTAGGCCTGCCCCTGATGGTGGTATGGAGCTATTTGGTTATTTTTTCTTGCGTGGTGGTCATGCTGATAGGCAACCGTATCGTAGAGCGAGATAACCATGAATAGCCTCTGGCCTCTGCTGATTACGCTTATCTATGTGGCCATTGCCATGATGATTGGCTTACGCGCCCGCGGTGGTCAGGCCACCCGTGCCAATATGAACAGCCTGGAAGAGTGGGGGGTTGCTGGGCGTAGCATGGGGCCGGTCACGCTGTATCTGCTGATTGCCGCAGGGAGCGTCAGTGCTTATACCTTTATGGGCGCACCGGGCTGGGCTTATTCGAAAGGGGTTGCGGTCTTTTACGTCGCTATCTATTTGGCATATCTGGCCCTGATCGCCTGGTACTTTGGCCCAAAGGTATGGCAGTTTGGCGCTGAATTTGGCCACGTTACTCAGGCAAGCGCGATTGCTGACCGTTATCAAAGCCCTGCCTTGGGGGCGCTGGCATCGCTGGTAATGGCGGTTGGCTCAATTGCTTACGCGGTGCTTCAAACGGTTGGTTCGGCCTATATTCTGTTTGTGATGAGCGGTGGTATCATTCCTGTTTGGTTAGGCGTTGTGCTAGTGCTTGCCTCTATTGCTGTCTATTTATACGCCAGCGGTCAGCGGGCGATTGGGCGTACCAACGCTTTTCAGGGCGTATTAATGTTGGTCGTTGCCTGGGCTGTAGGCTTGTGGGCAGTGCATAGCGCCACCGGCGGTTTAAGTTTTGCAGCGGTATTTGAGCGTATTCAGGCTGAGCATGTGGCGTTTTTAACCCTACCAGGGGCTGGCGGGGATATGAGTTTTAGCTTCTGGACCACCTCGATTATTGTCTCGATGTTCTCGTTTATGCCCCCGGTATGGACCCAGTGGATGAGTGCGTCTTCCGCACGCACCATCCGGCGCAGCGCTACCTGGCTGCCAACGTACTATGTGGTGATTTTACCCATGGTGATTGTGGGCTTTATCGGTATTTACTCGCTACCTGACCTGGCCCGAGCAGACACGGTGGCGCTTGAATATGCCATGCAGCATTTGCCCGTTGTGCTGGTCGGGCTACTGGGGGCGGGAACCCTGGCGGCTTCCATGTCATCAAGTGAGCCGTTTATTCATTCGGTGTCGCTGTCATTAAGTAAGGATGTACTGCAACCGCTGTTAAAGCTTTCAAATGCTACTACTGGTCGACTTGCCAGGCGTATGATCTTACCCATCATGGCCTTGGTGATTGCACCGCTCGCGATTGCTGAACCGGGCAGTCTGGTGATGATTTTGCTGGTAGGGCTGGGGTTTGCCTCGCAAGTCTTGCCTGCTTTTGTTGGCATGTTCTTCTGGCCGCGCGCGTCACGCTTGGGCGTTATGGCGGGCATTGTGGCAGGGTTTTTGGTTACCGTGGCGTTTACTACGCTATGGCCACACCCGCTGGGAATCCACGCGGGGTTCTGGGGGCTAATCATCAACTTGCCGATATTTGTGGGGGTGTCGTTAGTGACTCCGGCCACACAAGCGGATGTCGTGGAGCGTTTTTTTCGTATTGCGGCGCCGCGTGGTTTAACCCGGCTTGGGAAAAAGGCAGCACTGTAGCGTCTCAGGTCATATCAACCTGTAGCATGGCGTGTTTACTGATTGCCTTTTGGCAATCAGCTTATCGCTGGACAGCGAGAGGGGGATTTTATGCTGGGCTACGACTGCCCCAGCATAAAATCGCGCGTTTTAGGCGTTTCAGGCCACACAATGCAGCGATTGCGGCCGCCGTTTTTAGCTTGATATAGCATCTCATCAGCCATTTTTAGCAGTTTGAATGGGTCCTGGGTATGGTCTGGATAAGTCGCTACTCCGCAAGAAAGCGTCACTTTTGTTAGTGGCGCTCCCTGGTATGCTAGAGAGAGTTCTGATGCCAGTGTCAATAGCGCGTTAGCACGAGACTCGGCAGCATGAACTGATGTCCCAGGTAGTAGAGCAACGAACTCTTCGCCTCCAAACCGACAAACGATATCAAGGCCACGAAAGTGATGCTTTAGCAGTTCCGCCATTTCCACCAGCACGCTATCGCCTGCATCATGGCCAAAGTGATCGTTGATCTGCTTAAAGTGGTCAATATCCAGCATGAGTAGCGATAGTTGGCTGGCGTTTTGCTGCGCGCGGAGGCATTCATGCTCGAGCACTCTATCAAAATGACGTCGGTTATATAGGTTAGTGAGAGGGTCTTTAAAAGAGAGGTTTTCTAGCTCCTGGACGAGGCGGCCAAGCTTCTTGGTCCTTGATGCCACTTGATATTCCAGAGTTTCATTCGCAAGTGACATCTGCTGCTGAGTATGCCGGTAGTGCCAAAGAAAGATCGCCGCGTTAGCCAGTGAAAAGATCAGCGTGCCGTAGCTTAACGGTATGGTGCGCCAGGCAATAAAGCCGTGGGCTACCAGCATGTCAGTCAATAAGAGTGGTATGAACAAAGTGAAGCAAAGTGCTAATAATCGCTGCTCAGTACTTAGTTCTCGGAACCTAAACAGGGCGAGTATTAGCATGGTGGGCAGCGTGACGGTGAGTAATGCATCAAATACGGGAAAAGTGATAGAAAGGCTAACAAGCCCTAATTGAACCAGGCTGATCGCTATGGCGAGATAGGCTAAGTGTAGCGCCCAAATACTGGTCAGCCAGCGCTTTGTTTTTCCGTTAAACCAATGGCTTAGTAGTAGCCCAAGAGCAATGGGTAGCGTGTAGTAACTGCCCGCGCGCAATGTGTCCCAAGCCAGAGCATTATCAACGATCAACTGGCGAGCTGGCGCTTCAGCCAACAACATTAGGCCAGAGGCATAGGCAAACAGAGCAATAGCTGAAAAGCCGCGCCTTTCAGGGCCAATAACGGCGAATATAGTCGCTATAAACGCTAAAACAAATACCAGGGCACTGACTGCAAGGTCTTGGACGGACATGTGGATGATACTTTCCAATACCTCAAGACGCTCCATGACCTTTACTTCGCCCCACAGGCCGATATTGGTGTAATAGGAAAATACTCGGATGTTGAGCGGTTTGCCGGAAAAATTCTCAGGCAGTTCAACCATGTGCCACGGCCAGCCTGCAAAATCTCCCCGCCCTTGGGCATCGAATTCGCCGTACTGGTAGATCAGTGCATCATCCAGATAGATCTGGCCAATCAGGTTAATACTGGTGATGTAGAGTACGGGGTCATTCCAGTTACCGTCTGGCAATACACCGCGGAACCATACCTGTTCCTGGCCGTTTCTTTCCGGTGGATCGGCAGGAAAGTTGATGGGGTTCCAGGTGAGTGATGTATCGGGCGGCTGGGAAAGAGTGCCTTGAGTTCCCGCAGGAAGGTCTCCCCAGTGGTACTCCCAGCTATGCAGAGGTTGAGGGGCTGAGTCAGCCTGTAAAACACCCGAATACAGCACCCACACGCAAAGTGTAATGCTCCACAGAATAGCCTTATATTTGCCATCCCCAAGCGGCAACAAAATTCTATCCTGGTCGCTGTTATGCGGCTGTTAAACGCATCATCACTGATGATAAGTCAATGAAGTGATGCTAAAACCCGCTCGGCCAGCCAGTGTATACATAGTGAAAGCGGCTGATGATGCTCGGCTTGGCAGGGGGAGGAGCCCCTGTTAGCTTAAAAACCGGCTGATAAACCTCATTTCCTCGTGGTGAAATGAAGTTTGTCATTCTGCGGGCTGTATAAAAAGGCGCGTATCGAAGTTTTGTTATTGCGCAAATTAAAGCAACTTTATGTCATGTTGGCTACGAAAAAAAGTCGGGTGTATTGTTACCCGACTTGGCCTGGGCTTTTTTAATGAGTGTTATCAGCTAATCGTTATTAACTGCTAATACTTCCGCCTACCACGCCGCTGCGAAAGCTGTTGGATGGGTTAGTATTGCCGGTGCGGTGTTTTAGATGTTCTCCTACCGCATCCTCAGGTGAGCCTGCCAGTTCGCGGAACATGCCCATGGAACCCAGCAGAGCAGAAGATTCATAAGGCACAAAGACGCGCTCGCCGTCTTTCGCCATGTTGGGCAAACCCTTGATATAGCTCTGGCCGAGTAAATAACCCACCACGGTGCGTTTGTTTTCCTCGCTGTCGCCAATAGCATTCAATACCAGTTTGATGGACTCCTGCTCGCCCTGGGCGCGCAGAATGGCCGATTCCTTATCACCCTGGGCGTTAAGAATGGACGATTCACGCTGGCCCTGAGCCATGGCGATAGCGGCAGATTTTTCACCTTCGGCTTCGGTAACGGTGGCGCGGCGTTTACGCTCGGCAGCCATTTGTAGGCGCATGGCCGTTTCTACTTCTTCAGGCATGGCGATGTCCTGTACCTCGACGCGAGATATTTTGACCCCCCATTTGGATGCAGGCTCTTCCATGGCAGCCTGAATCTCATTGTTCACTTCCGCGCGGGATTCAAATAGTTTATCCAGCTCCATTTTGCCGACCACCGAGCGTAGCGTGGTTTTCGCCAGAACCTCGACGGCCTGGCTCATGTTGACGACTTCGTAAACTGCGCGCTTAGGATCAATAATTTGGTAATAAAGCGCGCCATTGATACGAACCGTTACGTTATCGGTGGTCACGACCGGCTGGCCGGGGAAATCCATCACCGTTTCACGGCGGTCAATGCGAATCTCATCCGTGGTAATTGCCTGGTACTCTTCGCCCATTTTGCGATAGCGCAGCATGGTGATCGCGCGAGGCTGCTCAATAAAGGGAACGATGATATTGATGCCACTTTCGAGCACACGATTAAATGAGCCGAGGCGCTCAACTACCATTACTTCCGACTGACGTACAATCACCAGTCCTTTGGAAATAATCACAATGCCGATAACGACAATAATCAGGCTTATTAATAAACCGGGGCTAATAGGTAAATCCATTATTAAGACTCCTTGCGTGGGGGGGGATCGTCTTGCAAAGGGTTAGGGGCTGACGAGGGGAGGGCAACCAGCGCTGTGGTACCTTCAAAGCGCTGGAAGATAACGGACGTATCGGGTGGAAGCTCTGTGGCACCTGTGTCCATAACGCGCAAGCGGTAAAAGTCGCCGTTAATTTTGATACCGGTCGCATCGTCATAATCGCGGCGCAACGTATGGTAATGATTGCCTTTTTCGACCCCAGTGCCGGTGGTGCCGTAGGCAACGCCGCGAGGAGAAAAGCGCGGACGAATCACCATCACACCCAAGGGAACTAATAGGCCAGAAAAAATGCCCATGCTCAGCAATTGCCAAGGTAGAGAGAGTCCAAGGGCAGTGACCGCCGCGGTAAGCGCGGCAGCAATACCCAGTGCCAGTAGTACCATTGCACCTGAGGTTAACTCCCCTAAACTGAGAAGTAGCGCCAGTACTAACCATGTATAAGCAGGATTCCAATCCATAGCACCTCCTTTTTAAAAGTTCTCACAAGCGTACCCTAAGCCACGGCGTTAAGTCGGGTTAATTAGCGAATGAGTAAGCGATAGACGAAAAACGTATTAGTGATATTCTGCCTGCTTTAAGAAACCGCTTTAAGAAACATAGCGCACAAAGGGGAATCACGTGACGGGTGTGGTGTATTGGTTGGACATGATGGGTGTGATTGTTTTTGCGCTATCGGGCGTTATTCTTGCGTGTCGGTCAAAAATGGACCCGTTTGGCATGCTGGTGTTGGCCGCTGTGACCGGGATTGGTGGCGGTACACTGCGTGATTTAGTGCTGGGCTTGCGGCCTGTCTTTTGGGTCGCTGATCCCACTTACTTATGGGTTATCCTGGCAACGGTGGGCATTTCGCTGGTGGGGTTCCACTATATTCATCGCTTGTCGCGAAGATTTTTGCCTATTGCGGATGCCTTTGGCCTTGCCTTGTTTACGGTCATCGGCACCCATAAAGCGCTGTTGCTGGGAACCTCCGGTGTAGTGGCGGTATTGATGGGGATGATGACCGGTGTCGCCGGCGGAATGATCCGCGACATGCTGGCTCAGCGCGTACCGATGGTGTTGCGTGAAGAGATCTACGCTACCGCTGCCATGGCTGGCGGCACT
This sequence comes from Halomonas sp. TP35, assembly GCF_052375975.1. NCBI lineage: Bacteria > Pseudomonadati > Pseudomonadota > Gammaproteobacteria > Oceanospirillales > Halomonadaceae > Halomonas > Halomonas sp. TP35. The sequence continues at coordinate 55,487 of NZ_JBQSUZ010000007.1, forward strand.
GTATATGTCGCGCTGAACACCTTGAATACGCCGCTGAGCGTTAGTATCGCCATGGCCTTGGCGATTACGCTGGGGCTGCGGTTAGCCGCGATTCGCTGGCACTTGGCGTTGCCGGTGTTTGCTTGGGTCACTTTGCCGCCCAAAGAGACGGGTTCAGCAGCGCCGCTTTCGACGCCGGCTAAAGCCAGAGAGCGGGTCAGGATGATTCGGCGCCAGCGCAAACAGCGCTAATCAGGACGAGGGTAACGAACCGCTTGCCGCCAGCGGTCAAACCAGCGCTTGGGTTGCAGTACGTGTAACCTGGGTTCGCTGTTAACAAGCTCCACGCCTATGCCAAGTGCGCCAAGACGGGCATAGAGCGCTCCATTGGCGCTCTGCTCTTCAAGCGTGACATCGGAAAGCAGCAGTAGAGGGCCGCCGGTGAGTACCAGGTTGCTCAGCTGGATACGTTCGCCATTAAGTGCAAGTTCAGCGGTGCCATTAACATTGCGCACGTTGAGTAGCCTGCCGAGCCAGTCGCTTTCTCGGGCACGGGCTAAAAACAATCTGGCGACCAAGCCGGTGTCGCGCATGGCCAGACGCAGCTGTGTGGACAGGCGAATGGGGTCATCCCAGGTAAGCTGTGCGTCATCCATGGAGAGCTGCACCCACCAGCCTGCGTCCTGAGCGCCTTGCTCGCTTATGCGGAACACATTTTCCAAGCGCAGAAATGAGTCATTAGCCGTAAAACGCCGTGCCTGTAAATCGCCTTCAGTAAGTTGTAAGTAGAGTTCGATATCGCCACGTAGCCGCTGATCAAGAAGGGCGAGGTCGGCGCCAAACGCACGTAGGGTCATGTTGCCTTGGGCGCTCATCCCCTCCAAGAGCCACTCGCTGCCCAGGCTTGCCTGACCGCCAAGCAGGCGAAGGCCTGCATCTGCAGGCAAGTAGCGGTTATAGCGCGTAAAGTCCGGCACTTCGGTAATCGGCAAGTCTATTCGGGTAACAAAGTATTCTGCTTCTGGCGATATGAGCACGTTGCTGAGCTGGTCTGTCTGGGTGGTTAAGGCAAAGTGACGCCCCTCTACATGAGGTTGGTCATCACCGTTACGCTGTAGCGAAAAGCGCGGAATACCCAGCGAAAGTTGTGCCTGTTCGGGGCTGTCGATTTGCGCGGTTAGCTCGCCGCGCCCGCTGGCCTGGTAGTCTAAAAATGCGACTTCAAGCTGGTTGGCATCGATACGCAGCCGAGTAGGTGCCAACAGGCGCTTACTGCTAAAAGAGCCTTGGGCGAACAGTTGCCCATTGCCAGACAACGAAACGCCGTGATCTGTGGGTAAAAAGGCGTTCAGAAAACTCAAGCGCTGCACGCTGCCCTCTAGCTGAAACTGCCCACTGGGAATCTCGCCACGCCGCTGAAAGCGGCCTTCGCGAACCACTAAGATACTTTCCAGGCGCTCTTCGGGCTGTGTGTCATCAGCGACCTGCCAGCGTAAACGGCTACCACTGATATCAATGCTTGTGCCATCGGTAGCGGCCTCGCGTAGTTGCAGTGAAAGCTGCATATCGCTAGTGAACAGGGTGCTCTGCTCATCACGTTGCCAGCGGGTAGTGAGCGAATCGCCGGTTAAGGTGAGCGCTCCGCTAAGCTGTTCAGGGGTAATATGGAGCGTTCCATTACTTTGCGCTTGGCCGCTGACCAGGTTAAACGGAGCCGGGTCCGGCAGGTAGGTGGCAATATACGGTTGCAGGGCGCTAATGCTGGCCATGCGGGCATCCTGCCAGTGAAGTGTCGCGGTGGCGTGGCTGCGGGCTAATACGGGTTCGATAGGACTTTGTGCTACCAGGTCAAGTGTCGCGTCGTTAAGCAGTGTTTGGTCAGCGTGGGAGAGTGTTGCCTGGGAGAAACCAAGTGTCGCGTCCACCATCGAGGCGTCCTTTAGCTCAGCGTTAAGTATGCCTTGCCCTTGAGCGGTCATATCCAGTGCGTTGACCGCGATTGCGTCTGCCTCGACCCGCAAATGGGCGCTATGGGCGTGAGTGTCGCGAACGCTAACCCTGGCCTCTAAACGGCCATTGCCGGATAAGCGAATGCCCTGACCCTCCAGCGTATTGGCGAGGTAGCGGTCCATCATGTCCAGCCGGGTAATGGTGCCTTCAAGCGCTAGCTCAGCATCCGTGGGTGGAGTTAGTTGGTCCAAGCGCTGGTTGGCCATATCGCTTTTAAGGCTTAAGGCGGTATTTACCGCATAGGGCTGTGTATCTGCCAGCGTGACATCTTGTAGGCGAGTCTCAAAATCAATATGGTGATCGGCTACGCGTAGCTGGACGCTTCCTCTACCGGTTGCTGTGTGACGTGGAGGAGGTGCATCTGCCTCTCTCCAAGTCGTTGGTTGATCGTGCTCTAAAAGCGTTCGCTCATCCAGCGTTAAACGTAATTCAGGTGCCTTCAAAGTAAGCAGGCTACCTGGTTTAAGTGTGCCTGAGGCAAGTTCAATATGGCCCTCCAGTGCGCCGCGGCCGTCCAGGAAAAGCCACGGAATGGCCTCCAGGTAGGGCATGAATACATTCCAGGCATCTGCCTGCGCCTTAATATCAAGTGTTGCGGAAAGTGCCGCTAGCAGTTCAGGGTTAAGTGCACCCGTGGCCGGGTCCGTGGGCGTGATCTCATCAAGCGTTGCGGTGGCTTCAAGGGTTATGGCGTTAACCAGTGTGGCGTGGTCACTTGGGCGTATCAGGCGGCCTTCTGTGATTGCCAAGTTCACATGGGGTATGGCCAGGTTTTCACGGCTAAGGGTTGTATCAGCCACTTCTAGCGTGCCCTGCGCTTCAAGGGCGATATCACCCACCGTTAAGCGGCGGATTCCTTCGGCCTCTAATACCTTGATATGTAACTCGCCGCGCAGCAGCGACCATAACGAGAGTGTGAGCGTGGCATGCTCGGCCTCAATTGCCATCGGTAGCGCATCGTCTTCACGGGCAAGATAAAGGTTGTCTACTTCCCAGCGTCCAGGGTGGCGGCTAGTTCCTTGGCTCCAGCGAACCTCAATACCTTCAAACTGAGAAATTCTTTCCGGTAACCACTGACTATTCAGCAACCAGTAGCTGCCCACCAGCCAAACCGTTATGATAAACAGGCTACTGATCAAGGTAGCCAATACAACGCGGGATAAGCGCTTTTTAGTAATGTTCGTGTTTGACATACTCGCTTCCTGGCAGGTGACTCCTGTTGGCGCGTGTTTTATGGCATTATGCGCGACGCTGGATAGTTATGGGTTTTCGATTTCAACGCTAGGCAGGCAGCAAACGCCATGTTCAAGGATTTTTACGCGCAACACGGAGAGTATGTAGTGGTCTCCGCCGAGCAGGCCAGCCGTTTCGCTAAAGGCGTGGCAGGTGATTACAACCCGATCCATAATCCGGGTGCGCGACGTTTCTGCGTGCCTGGTGACCTGTTGTTTACGCTAATACTGGTAAAGTTCGGGCTGTCGCGGCAAATGGAATTTCGCTTCACCAATATGGTAAGTGCTGATACGCCACTGCTCTTTAGTGAAGCAGAAAATGGTGAGCTTCACGTAAGTGATGAGAGTGGAAAATGTTATTTACAGGTGGTTCGTGATGGCGAGACGACCCACGATAGCGCTGCTATTGAAGCATTTGCTCGTTGCTATGTGGCGTTCTCAGGCAAAAATTTCCCGCATTATTTAAAACCGCTAATGGAAAAGCATGGGGTAATGTTTAACCCTAAACGCCCTTTGGTTATCTACGATAGCATGGGGTTTTCATTAGAGCGTTTGGATGGGTTTACACCAGGCCTTGCCTTAACGCGCTCATCGCTTGATGTGCAGGGGAAGCGAGCAGACGCATTGCTTGAGTTTTCCATTGAATCGAAGGGCGTTGCAATCGGTGTCGGCTCTAAAAAGCTGGTGGTCAGTGGCCTTTGTCATTATGACGCCGCTGAAATGGCCGCCATTGTTGATGAGTTTTACCGGCTTAAAGCTGCCTACGAAGCTGCCTGAGTTGTTTCTGCAGTGCTGGTCCAGCAGGACTGGTTGAAATACGATTCTTGCAGGACATTTTTGCAGCACGTTGAAGTATTTCTAAAGGCCACCCGTTAATAGCGGGTGGCCTTTACGTATGGGTGTCAGGCGGGGTGTTGCTCTACAGTGAGTTCTGGCTGACTGATGGCCAAACCTACCGTGGTAATGCGCCCATCAAGTACGCCTTGAACGGAGAGGGTCACGTTTTCCAACGCTATTGAGTCACCTATGCGTGGTTCGTCCGTCAATCGCTCACGCAGAAGCGCGTCTAATGTGCAGTGCATATCACGGTCTAGCGTAATGCCATAGGAGTTAAATACTTCGTCGACGTTGGTGTTGCCTTTCAGATGCAATATTTGATTGGGGAGTTGGTAGTGGTCGACCGTGGCTCCCTCCGCAAAAATACAGTCAACAAACGGCAGAACCTGTGGACGCAGCACGACAAACAAGTGATCGCCTGGCTGTAATTGGGTGGACCCACGCGGTGGGATAACGTCTTTGCCACGGGTGATCATGGCCACCACTGTGCCGTCAGGCAGTGCGAGTTGCGATAAACGACGGTTGGCTGCACGAGTAAAGTCACCTAGCCGATATTCCACAATGTCGGCGTCAACGTCCTCCAATGAGGTAATCTCCAGGCTGGCGGCAGGCACAACAGGCGGTGCTTCGGTAAGTTTCAGTTTACGCGCCAGGTAGGGCAGCGTAGTGCCTTGAATAGTGGCAGAAATTAATACCACGAAGAACACCACGTTGAAGATAAGTTCAGCGCCTTCCAGGCCGAAAATCAGTGGGAAAATAGCCAAAATAATGGGCACTGATCCACGCAGGCCTACCCAGGCAACCAGCCCGGTTTCGCGGTTCGTAAAACCGAACAGTTTAAGAATGGGAGTGACGGCGAGTGGACGAGCCACCAGGATTAATATGGCCGCAATCATTAGGCCTTCCAGCCATACATCCAGTAGGGAAACAGGATTAATCAGCAGCCCAAGCACCACGAACATGACGATCTGACTCATCCACGCTAATCCGTCATGAAACAAAAACGTGCTGCGCTGAAAGGCAATCGGGCGATTGCCGATCATGACGCCTGCGATAAAAATCGCCAGGAAGCCACTGCCTCCAAGGTTCGCAGCAACGCCAAAGGCGAAGAGCCCGCATGCCGCAACCAGAACGGGATAAAGCCCCGATGTGACCAGATGAATACGGTTAATAAGTTGAACGGCTGCCCAGCCGACCAGCAAGCCGACGGCGCCACCTACTCCGATTTGCAGGATAAAGAGTTTTAACAAGCCCACTCCAAGGGGCATATCGTTAACCAGTACTTCAAGTAATCCAATGGTTAAGAAAATCGCCATCGGGTCGTTGGATGCGCTTTCAATTTCAAGCGTAGACTTGAGCCGCTGATTAATATGGATGCCAGCATTACGCAGTAATGAAAAAACCGCAGCGGCGTCGGTGGAGCCGACGATGGCGCCTAGTAATAAACCATCCAACAGGGGGAGCTTTAGAATATAAGCAGCAGCGACCCCGGTAACCATTGATGTGATCAAAACGCCGAGCGTGGCCAATAGCGAGGCTGGCTTCCACACCAGGCGGATTGAGGCGAGGGGCGTTTGTAAGCCGCCATCGAACAAAATCATTGCCAGTGCCAACGTGCCCAGCGCGTGTGCCAAACCAGGATTATTAAAGTCGATACCGCCAATGCCTGCTTCCCCCGCAAGCATACCGGTTCCTAAAAACAGTACGAGTACCGGCATACCCAAGCGAGCTGACAGCTTGCTTGAAATAATGCCGACCAGTAGCAGAATTGCTGCTAGTAAAATAAGTTGGTCCACCAGAAACATACGCACGATTCCTGAAATAACTTGATATGGCCAGACCTTTTAATAATAAATGCCTGGTGTCATGTATGTGGCAAAGAGGCGTTATGCACCTCTGTTAACCGTCGTTATTTGTTAAGCGTAGGGTGGTGCTCTGCAGGGAGGAAGGCCGCCTGGTAAGCCTGGGTTCGATGAGCCAAGGGTATTCAATACGCAGTGATAAACGGCAGGCGCAATACCAGGCCATCTTTCATGGGCGGGCAGAGCCACCCCGGTATCATTTTGAATTACTACCGGGTTTTGGCGTCGCTTGTCATGGTCCAGGCTAAGGCGATTAAGTGGGTTAGCCAGCACGATCAGCGGTTTGGTGTGGTCTTCCAAGGCTGAGTGATGACCTGGCTCAGCAGCCCGCGGCATCACCTCGTGGGGAGCGGCACACCAAAGCAATAGCGCCAGGCTCCAGAGGCCCACTTGGCCAAGCCGGAGAGACGTCATAGCGGTGGGCATGTATTGCTGAGGCAAAGAGACATCTCCTGGGTGCGCTGTATTATCATCCCTTATTGAGAGGGGAGGTCAAGCGGTTAAACATGCGTTTGCACTGTCTTTGGGGTCTTGTCATCGCTAATCGGGATTGTCTCTAATCGTTAGTTGACGTTTACGTTAACTTGCTGATATACCCTGTTCTTGGCCCTGGGGCAGCTATAGAGACTGCCACTGTTACAAACACAATCATAATCAGGAGCAAGCGTAATGGCCGTTCGCGAAATTCCCATGATCATTGATGGTCAAGCCGTCCTGTCTCAAAGCCAGGAGTGGCGTGATGTGGTTAATCCGGCGACCCAAAAGGTGGTTGCCCGGGTGCCTTTTTGCACGGCAGAAGAAGTAGAGCATGCGATTGCAAGTGCCCATCATGCGTTTAGAGAGTGGCGCAAGGTACCGCTTGGAAAGCGCATGCGTATTATGCTGGCGTTGCAGGCACTGATTCGTGACAACACCGATGAGCTAGCCGCCTTAATCACCGAAGAGCATGGCAAAACGTTGCCAGATGCCAAAGGTGAAGTAGGGCGAGGTCTGGAGGTGGTCGAACACGCCTGCTCGATTACCTCGCTCCAGCTAGGAGAGGTGGCCGAGAACGCGGCAAGCGACGTCGATGTTTATACGCTACATCAGCCGCTAGGCGTAGGGGCCGGTATTACGGCCTTTAACTTCCCGATCATGCTGCCCTGTTTCATGTTTCCACTGGCCATCGCGACAGGCAACACCTTTGTGTTGAAGCCTTCTGAGCAGGATCCCAGCTCGACCATGCGCTTGGTGGAGCTCGCCCATGAAGCCGGTGTGCCAGCTGGGGTGTTGAACGTGGTGCACGGCGGTCCTGAGGTTGCCAACCAGATTGTCGATCACCCAACGATTAAAGCGCTATCGTTTATTGGCTCAACCCACGTCGGCTCATTGCTTTACAAGCGGGCGGCAGATGCGGGTAAGCGTATGCAGGCGATGATGGGGGCGAAGAACCACTGTGTGGTGATGCCCGACGCAAATCGCAGCCAAGCCATCAACAATCTGCTGGGCTCAGCATTTGGCGCCGCAGGTCAGCGCTGTATGGCTAATTCGGTCGTGGTGCTAGTCGGTGAGGCGCGACAATGGATTGATGATATTGTGGATGCAGCAGGCCTGATGAAAGTGGGTCCTGGCACTCAACAGGATGCCGATTTAGGGCCGTTGGTATCGCCTGCCGCCAAGGAACGTGTGTTAGGTCTTATCGAGACCGGTGAAAAGGAGGGCGCAACGCTATTGATTGATGGGCGTAACTGCCAGGTACACGATTACCCGAAGGGCAATTTTGTGGGACCGACGTTATTTACCGATGTGACTGCGGAGATGACCATTTATCGTGAAGAGATATTTGGGCCGGTACTCTGCGTTGTCAACGTGGAAACACTTGACGAAGCGATTGCGTTTATTAATGCTAATCCTAACGGCAACGGCACGTCTATCTTCACGAATTCTGGCTGGGTGGCGCGACGCTTTGAAACTGATATAGACGTGGGGCAGGTGGGTATCAACGTGCCAATCCCGGTGCCGGTTGCCTATTTCAGCTTCACTGGCTCACGCGCTTCAAAGCTCGGCGATTTAGGGCCAAATGGCAAACAAGCGATCGCTTTCTGGACGCAAACCAAAACGGTAACGGCACGCTGGTTTGAGCCTGAAAACGTTTCAAGCGGTATCAATAGTACTATTGCATTAAGCTAACGCTTACTTACTAAGCAGTCACTGGCTCTTGCGGGGCCAGTGACGTTGTTGTACTCAAGGATTAAAAATCATTCAGCAGGCTTAAACTTTCTTCCAGCAGCTTTTCAATCGGCTTAAGTTGGCTTTCATGCAATACGAGTAGAGACGGCGCCTCTTTTGGTTGTCCGACAAGGGGCACTAAAAGGGCGAACTCACTCTCCTCTAGATGAAATTCATGAATTTCACGCGGGCCTAAGGCTGTTTGGCATTGGGAGCAGCGGTAGACATCGTCCTCGCCATACACCAACCGGTGATACATTTTAAAAAGCGTATAAAGTGCCAAGCCGCCTTCAAGCGCAGACCAGCGTGCGGGCGTTTTGGGTATATCGTCGGTGACCTCTTGCCCTTCGGCTTTGGCATCGGCGATCACATTTGCTAAAGGCATCGCCAAAATGGCAGGGTCTTCAGAGGGTAGCGGAGCGTTTTGCTTCGTGGCCTGGTCGAAGTCTTTTACCGCGCGCTTTACATCATCTAGCGTATTTAAAACGTAGTCAGCATGCTGTAAGTCGCCAGGCTCGCAGCTACCGTTCTCCCAGCCATGGATCACGCGTAGCGTCATGTCTCCTCGTGACATGGGGCGGGCCAGCAGCATATAAAGCATTACACGAACGTGAAGCTGGCGCTCATCGGTATTGTTTTCAAACGCACGGTAGGGGTCAGCAAACAGAGTATTGAGCCGCCCTTGCGTATGCTCCTTGGCTTCGGTGTATGACATAGTGGTTTCCTGTAAGCGCGTCGCTTATTCTCCTGTGCGACGCTTGTAACACTAATGTTTTATAACACTAATGGCGGTAAGCTACTTTTATTTTGTAATGCTTTGACTCAGTGTACAGCAGCTTTTGTTAGTCTAGACAACGTTGTAGCGAATGAATAGCAGAAGTAAACCGTTTTCCTGTTAGCTATTTAGCGGCTAGGATACGGCGCGAGTAGCCACTCATTTTGACGGTTAGCTCGCTTTACATCAGGATACACTCTCAATTCACTGTCGCCAGGGGAGCCACGTTGTGTGGCTGAGAATGCTATGACGCAGACCCTGGAACCTGAACCGGTTAGTACCGGCGGAGGAAGTGCGACATGCCATACCTAACGTCAGCCGTGCTGGGCGCGGCGCTCTGTTGCTTTGCATTTTTAGGCCTTAAAGCCCGTGGGCGTAAAGGCTCATTGGATGACTTTGTTAGCGCTCGTAATTCACAAACCAGCACCACGCTAGGGCTCTCTTTTGTTGCATCTGGTATGGGCGCCTGGATTTTGTTTGCACCGCCAGAAATTGGCGCTTTTATTGGCCCATTGGCCTTGGCAGGCTATGCCCTTGGCTCCTCACTGCCTTTTATCGTTCTTGGCTTTTATGGTCCGTCTATACGCCGGGCTCTCCCTGAGGGACGGAGCATCGCTGAGTTTGCCGAGGCGTGCTATGGGCGCGGAGTGCGCCACTGGGTAACGCTGGTTTCCGTGGTGTATATGGCCTGCTTTTTAGCTGCTGAATTAACCGCTATTGGAGCAATCACCTCACTGCTTTCTGATGTTCCGTCGAGCTGGGTGATTATTGGAGTAACGCTCACTACGTTGCTTTACACGGTAAGCGGTGGGCTACGCGCAAGCCTGGCCACTGACCGTTGGCAGGCATGGCTATTGCTTGCACTGTTAGTGGTGGTTTCCAGCGTCGCCCTTTGGCACTTGCCTGCCATGCCGAGTAGTGCGGCATGGCCCTCTATCGCCTCTTCTGATGCGCTTAGTGTTGCTCTAACGCTTGTCATTGCGGTTACCGCCGCGAACTTGTTTCACCAAGGCTACTGGCAGCGGGTATGGGCGGCACGTGATGACCACAGCTTGGCCCGCGGGGCTTGGATAGGAGGGATCGCCACGGTCATGATCGTTATGGTGATTGGCGGTTTGGGTATGCTTGCTGCCATGAACGGCGTTCCGCTGGGCGAACCGCCCATGCCTTTTTTTGCGCTGCTCAATAACGCGCCACCCTGGCTGGCTATAACAGCACTAGTGCTTGCCGTCACACTGGTGGCATCCAGCGTAGATACGCTACAAAGCGGTATTGCCTCACTGATAGTATCGCGCAGTGAACAGCCTGGCGTTTCCATAGCGCTCACACGCTGGATGACCGTTTTGCTTATGGTGCCTGTAGTGGTTGTCGCGCTTCAAGGTGTGTCTGTTTTACGTCTTTTTTTAATCGCTGATTTAGTCTGCGCTGCAACCGTGGTGCCCGTACTGCTGGGCTTATGGCGGCGCATGACGCCCCTTGCAGCTGTCGGTGGCGGCATGGCGGGCCTATTGGGTGCGATCTTGCCTGGGTGGGTTAGTCACGCCAGCATAAGTGAAGGGATAATGGCGGCAAGCTTTCCGAACAGTGTGCCCACACTAGCGCCGTTTCTAGGTGCGTTGTTAGCTTCCACGGTGGTGAGCGTGTTGTTAGCGTATTTAAGAACCCCCTGGAACCAAGGACAGTTATGATTCGCAGTATTTTGACTACCCCTGATGGCGAAACTCATGAAGGGAACGAAGAGCTTTTTGTAACATGGCAGAATACCCCTGACAGTCATATCTGGATAGATATGCAGGGGGAATCAGAAGAATCTGCTGAGCGGCTACTAGGTAAGTTTGAGTGTCACCCCATGGCTATTCAGGACGCCCACAAGGAGCGCGTGCCACCCAAAATAGAAGAGTTTGATAACCACGCACTGATTATTTATCGCGGTATTTCATCTTTTGATGCCAAGCTAAACTTTGTTCCTCAGCAGGTCTGCTTTTTTATTGGTGAGCGCTTTTTAGTGACGCTACATCCAGGCGTTGCCATGAGCATTGAGTGGCTCTTTAAGGAGCACGGTAAGACGTTATTAGCGAAATCACCGGAGCAGGTGGCGCTCAAGGTGATGTATAGCTCTGCCGGGTACTACATCGATAGCCTGCTTGAGTTTGAAGCAGAGTTAAGCGATTTAGAAGACGAATTACTTGAAAACGGCAACGATGTATTAATGCGCAAAATTACTATGTACCGCTCTCGCTTGGTCAAGATGCGGCGCGTGTTTAATTATCATAAAGGGATTACTCAAGAGTTAACCGTCTACGACTATGAGCACGTCCCGCGTGAGGAGCGTGAAACGCTGCATGCCATTAACGATGTTGCTGAACGCTTTGAACGGCTTTATACGCTTACTCAGATGTATTACGACATTTGCGGTGATTTAGTAGACGGTTACATATCAATCTCGTCGCACCAACTGAACATTACAATGCGCGTTCTAACGGTCATTACGGCGATCTTTGTTCCGTTAACGTTTCTTGCGGGTATCTACGGGATGAACTTTGACTACATGCCGGAACTGCACTATCGCTACGGTTACTTTTTTATTTTAGGAATTATGGCAGGAGTCGGCGGCGTACTGATTTGGCTATTCAGGCGAAAGGGCTGGTTCTAGTTCAGCAGGCTTTTAAGCGGCAGCAAGAGTTTGTTATGGTCGACAAGTCATCTTATTCCTTTGTATCAAGGAGTCTGACAATGCCTGAAACTACCGCCGTTTCTTCTACGATGGCTGCCATGCTCTTGGTCGGGCATGGTGGCGTCGAACAACTGCATTATCGTGAAGACGTCAAAACGCCGTCACCCGGCCCAGGTGATGTTCTGGTCCAAGTGACGGCGACTGCGAAAAACAATACCGATCGCAAAGCGCGTGAAGGTCTATATCCTACGAAAGAGAAGGGTGATGTCACTTCATTTGCCATGGGCGGTACGCCCACCCTAACGTTTCCGCGTATTCAGGGGGCTGATGTAGCCGGGCGTATCATAGCGGTAGGCGAAGGCGTGAATGCCGAGCGGATTGGCCAGCGTGGCCTGCTTGATTTCAATATTTATGCGGATGAGCGCCGGGATATCAATCTAACTCCCGACTACTACGGCCATGGGGCTGATGGCGGCTACGCTGAGTATATTGCGGTACCTGCAGACCAGTTCCACTCCATTGATAATCCCGAACTCAGCGACGCTGAGCTAGCCGCGATGGGCATGTGCTCCTATCAAACGGCGTACCATATGATGACTTCGGCACACATCAAGGCTGGCGAGCGCGTGTTGGTAAGCGGTGCCAGCGGTGGCGTGGGTACCGCACTCATTCAGCTGTGCCGTATTGTCGGTGCCATTCCTTATGCGGTTAGCCAGCCTGATAAAGCCGCTGAGCTGCAAGCGTTAGGGGCCGAAGCTGTCATTGACCGGGGCGACCTGCCGACCTTTGTTGAGCGCGTTTTAGAAGCCACTGGCGGTAAGCCTATTGATGCGGTGATGGACTTGGTCGGCGGCGAGATGACCGACCTGTTTATCGATACCATGATTGTTGATATGCAGCACCGCCAATCCTATCCGCGCCTTTCCATAGCCGGGGCCAGCGGCGGTAATCTCAGTGAGATCATGTGGACGCGCATTTACCTTTACCAGGTGCAGATATTTGGCGTTTCTCACGGTACTCGTGAAGAAGCCGAGCAGCTAATCGCCTGGATCCGTAGTGGTGAACTCAAGCCTGTTCTCCATGCGGCGTTCAAGCTTTCTGAACTGCATGACGCCGAGCGCTATTTTGTTAATCGGGGCAGCAATTATCTCGGCAAAATTGTCATTGTTCCGGATGCGCAGTGGGATGCTCACGGCGCACCTTTTGGACTAACAAACGCTCAGGAGCAACGCCTTTGAAAAATATCCATACGCTTCAATTAATGGATACTCATGCGGGTGGCGATGTCAGCCGAATCGTAACGGGCGGGATTGATGCTCTGCCGGGCGCCACGGTGCGGGAGCAAATGGAGTACCTGCGCGACGATGCCGATGGCTTGCGTCGCTTGCTGCTGGAAGAGCCTTACGGTATTCCAGAGATGTCGGTGGATTTGCTGGTGCCAGCGACGCACCCTGAGGCCGCAGCGGGTTATATCATTATGGAAGTGATGGGCTACCCGATCTATTCAGGCTCCAATACCTTGTGTACGGCAACCGCCGTGCTGGAGTGTGGGATTGTGCCTAAGCAGGAAGGCATTCAGCATTTTTCGCTGGAGGCCCCGGCAGGTCTGGTACATATTGAAGCGCGTGTGCATAACGGCGTGGTCGAGTCGGTTACCTGTGAAGGCTTACCCAGCTACATTGACACCTACCGCGATACCATCCAGGTGCCTGGTATCGGCACAGTGACGTATTCCGTCGCCTATAGCGGTGGCTTTTACGCGCTAGTGGATGCTGCCGAGCTTGGTTTTAAGCTTATTCGTGAGGAAGAGCAGGCGCTTTCGGCCTGCGCGCATAAAATTGTTGAGGCCTTGCAGGCTCAGCGTGGCTTTTCCCACTACACGCTGGGTGATGTAGGTCCGCTGCCTTTCCTGCATTTTATGGGCCCCGAAGAGCAAGTGGGTGAAGGCTATGTACGCTCACGTTCAACAACGTACGTGCACCCCGGTGTGATTTGTCGCAGTACTACCGGTACCGGCACCTCCGCCAGGCTAGCGTTAATGAACTACGAAGGTCGGCTCAACATAGGGGATAAACTGGAAACGGTCTCGTTACGTGAAACCGGGTTTATTGGCACGTTTACAGGGACTCATCAGGAAGGCGCCTACCAGGTCGTTGAAAACACGATTACCGGGCGCAGCTATGTGCTGGCTCAGTCGGATATTGTGATCAACTGTGGTGATCCTCTGGTTTCTTGCGGTGAGCTGCACCATATTTTGAGCGACCGTCACTCTGTTAATCACTACTCTGTTACGTCGGGTGGCTAATCTCGGCTAACGCGATATAGCCCTGCGCTTCCAGGCGCTCCCAGACCGGGGCTTTTTCGGCCTCGGTCATTTGGCCCCAATAGGCAATTTCATCCAACGTACGGCCACAGCCTTGGCACGTATTTGTCGTGTCTAGCTGGCAGTGCTGGATGCAAGGAGAGAGCGGTCGGGAAACGGTGGTCATGCGAAATTCAATCGACTCAATAGCGCTTACGAAGAGGAAACTTTACCACGTAGCGATTTGATTTTTCCTTTGCGGGTCTTATGGTCAACGCGACGTCGTTGGGAGCCTTTGGTGGGTTTTGTCGGGCGGCGTACCTTTTGCTGCCGAGTCGCACTGGTGATCAATTCTTTCAGGCGAGAAAGGGCATCTTCTTTATTAAGCTCCAGCGTGCGATAACTTTGCGCCTTGATAATCACCACACCCTCTTTACTGATGCGCTGGTCATTAAGCGCCATTAAACGCTCTTTATAAAACGGCGGTAGGGTAGAGCGTGAAATATCGAAGCGCAGGTGTACCGCTGACGCCACTTTGTTGACGTTCTGACCGCCTGCACCCTGAGCGCGAATTTGGCTAATATCAATTTCCCAGTCGGCCAAGGCAACATGGTTGGAAATAGTGAGCATCAGGTCCTCTGTGTCACAGGTGAGTAATAAGGCTAGCACACTTGACACAGAGGTGGTCGCAGCGACGGGATTCAAGAGGCGAGATTGGTGACCGGCTCACCGTTGCTAAACGCGACGAGATTCGCAAACGCGTCACCAAAGTAGAGCTCGTAGCTATCTTTTTCGACATAACCCAGGTGAGGCGTTGCCACGCAGTTGGGCAGGGTAAGCAGAGGATCGTCGCAGGTCGGCTCGCTATCGAAAACATCAACTGCCGCGCGTCCTGGCCTGCCTGCTTTGAGGGCACTGACTAATGCACCTGATGCAATTAATGGTGCGCGGCTAGTGTTTACCAGAAGCGCTGTGGGTTTCATGCAGGCCAAATGGTCGGCGGTCACAATACCCCGCGTTTCATCGTTTAGGCGCAGATGCAGGCTAAGCACATCGGCACGTTTAAAAAGATCCTGCTGGCTCTCGGCAACCGTTAATCCGGCGTCCATGGCTCGTGCTCTGGTGCCTTCGCGCCCCCATACCAGCACGTTCATTTCAAATGCCTGCGCGTAACGGGCCACCAGGCTACCAATTTTTCCCAAGCCAAAAATCCCCATTGTGCGGCCTTTTAGCCCAGTGCCCAGGGTTTGTTGCCAGCGGCCAGCTTTAAGGTTTTCTACTTCTTCAGGCAGGTGGCGCATGCCGCAAAGTACCAGCCCCCAGGTTAGTTCAGCCGCCGCGTGCGGCGAGCCTTTACCCGTCATAACGGTAACGCCTTGGCGCTGACACGCTTTTAGGTCGACATGGGCCGCACCGCCCCCGGTTTGGCTAATAACTTTTAAATTGGGTAAGCGTTCAAGCAGCGCTGAAGTGATAGGGGTACGTTCACGAATTAACACAAGCGCATCCGCGTGATAAAACCGTGCCACCAACGCCTCAAAATCGGTCAGCGTATCGTGATAAATAGTTACGTCGTGCCCGTTGAGCATTGCATAGGCATCCAAATGGCGTACACAGTCCTGGTAGTCATCAGAAATCACGATATTCATTGAATTGTTCCTTTTCTCTAAGTATGTAGCAACCCTAAAAGGCCTTACGCTAAAGCGAGGCTGAAACAACGTGATACTCCGCTCTTGCTTGGTAATCAAGGGGCAGCGAACGAGCGATTATAGTTAAGCCGCTTGTTGCCGATATTAAATCCTGTAGGCTTCTGGATCACGTAATTTCAAAAGGGAAACACACCTTAACTGACGGTTTTTTTTAGAAAATAAATGCCCGGTTTTGGTTGTAACGGTTACCCTTGACCGCCTGGCTAGTGGTGCTTTTTCACCAAAAGTAGACGCTCCTGCATGACTTCTGACACAAGCGAACACGCACAATGAAAAAGACGTTAAGTATACGTACCATGCTCATCAGCCTCTTTATTGTGGCCATGTTGGGCGCGGTTGCGCTTGCCGTGACCGGCTGGTTTACCAACCAGCGGCTAATCAACGCTCAACACACTATCACCGACAATGTACTTCCTCTTCAGGATGCCAGTCGTCGTTTGGTGCTCACTGTGGCTGCCTTCGGCCAGCGTCATAACGAACTGCTCGCTGCAGAAAGCGCGGCTGACCTGGATAGCATTGTCACGGAAGAGACACTTAATCAGCGCTTTCTAGAAGCTCGTCGGGGATTAGGAGAAGAGAGCCTCCAAGGGCAACAGGAAAACCTGAGCAATGAGTACGATGCATTACGTGTGGGTGACGCAGCGCTTGAAGCGGCCCGCCAGACGGAGCTTGGCCTAAAAGCAGACACGGCCACTACGTTGACGCAAATGGAGACGTTAATCAGTAATGCCATGAGCAGTGCTGAAGAAGTGGCTAACGTCTCGGTGATTAACCAGCAGCGCTATCAGAGTGAGCAGCGTGAGTTGATGGAGGCGTGGCGTGAGGATGGCATGACCACGTTACCCACAACGGTGCTGGATAGCCTGGTGGTTGAAGGCACGGATATTAGCCGTTACAGCGCGAATGTCAGCACTGCGTTGGCGTTGCTGGCGGGTTATGGCCACCAAATGGTGCAGGCCACAGATGCCGAAGCGCTGTCTACGCTGCGCCGGAACGCTATCGAACCCCAGTTCACTCAGATGCGTGACTGGTTAACGGCGATTAACGATGCACCTGATTCAGAAAGAAGCCAGATAGCGATGGTCAATGCCTTGAGAGAGGATATTAATCAACTGGAAAGCGTGATGATCACTGACGCCGTGTCTGTTTACCGGCTCCGTGAACAGCAGTTGGAATTAGGTCGCCAGGTTCAGGAGGCGCTAGCGAGCGTGGCAAGCGCTATGGCACAAATAGAGCAGACGCTGAGCGACGTAGAGCGATATGCGGCGGCTCAGGCGGACAATGCGGTTGACCAGGCAGAAACACTGGCCGCCGCCGGGCTCACTCTGCTTATCACCGTCACGTTAGGCGTTGTCGCTCTGCTTGCGATTTTTGGCTGGCGTACGCTGGTACGTGTACTTGGCCCGCTGGTGGCCATGCGCCGGCAAATGGAGAACATTAGTGGCGCAGGTGGCGAAAATACCAATCTGTCACAACGTCTTGATCTACAGCGAAACGATGAAGTCGGCCAAACTGCCCAAGCGTTCAACCGTATGATGGACACGTTTGAAGGTATGGTTGCCCAGGTGCGTGAAAGCGCTGAGGCGATTGCCGAAAGCAGCCGACAAATTGCTTCGGGTAATGAGAACCTGTCACAACGCACAGATCAGCAGTCCGCCTCGCTAGCCGAAACGGCTTCCAGTCTTGAGCAAATTACCTCTACTGTGAAGCAGACGGCCGACTATGCGGATCAGGCAAAAGATGCCAGTGGCGGTGTCGATCAGCGGGCACGCTCGGCGGGGGATGTCGCCAAACGTACAACGGCGGCGATGGGGGATATACGTGAAGCGAGTGGAAAAATCACCTCAATCATTAAAGCCATTGATGATATTGCCTTCCAAACCAACTTGCTGGCGTTAAACGCCTCTGTTGAGGCCGCTCGTGCAGGGGAGCAGGGGCGTGGCTTTGCCGTGGTCGCCCAGGAAGTGCGTAAACTTGCCGGTCGCAGTGCCGATGAGGCAGCGCAAATTCGTCACTTGGTGGCTGACAGCGTGGCCAAAGTCAGTGAAGGCGAGCAACTGGTTAATGCGTCCAGCACGCACCTTCAAGAAATCATCGATAGCTTGTCAGAAGTCACTCGCTACGTGACAGAAATTGCCGATGCCACGCAGGAGCAGTCGACGGGTATAGAGCAGATTAATCAGGCGATTTCACAGCTGGATCAGGTAACCCACCAAAATGCCCGCTTGGTTCAGGATGCTTCAAGCGCAAGTCACGAACTTGATGCGCGAGCTGGCGATATGCATCTGCTGGTGAGCCGGTTCCAAATGAGCGGTGACGCGGGGCAGAAAGTACGTTCATTGCCTTATAAAGAGGCGCCTGCACGACTGACTTAGCGCCATCCTGTTGCTTGCTAACAGCGAATGCACCCATGGTGCATTCGCTGTTTTACGTTTCAGGGGTTGATTTATCCAGGCGCTGGCTGCACTGATTAAGCAATAGTCCCGTGAATGAACGAAACCAGAGAGGCAACATGACCACATTAGTAATAGGTGCCAATGGGCAGATCGGTAAACAGTTTTGTGAACTCGCCCAACAGGCTGGGGAGCCGATTAAGGCAATGATTCGGGATGAAAGCCAAGCAGAGTGGTTCAGCGAGCGTCAGATCCCCATCATTGTTGCTGATCTTGAGGGTGAGTTTGAACACGCCTTCGAGGATTGCGATCAGGTGATTTTTACTGCTGGCTCAGGCCCGCATACTGGACCGGATAAAACGCTAATAATTGACCTTTATGGTGCTATCAGAGCCGCTGATATCGCCAGTGAAAAAGGGCTTGATCGCTATATCATGGTGAGTGCTATTCGCGCAGAACATCCGCTTGAAGCACCCGAAAAGATGCGCCCTTACATGGCCGCCAAGTTTGCAGCGGATAGCCATCTACGTTTTGCCAAGGTTCCCCATGTCATCCTTAAGCCAGGCCCCTTGACTAACGAGAAGGCAACGCACGGGTTTGCCGGGACGATGGAGGCATCCCCCGAACAATCCATTACCCGGGCAGATGTTGCCCATGCCTTGCTGCACGTTGTGAAAACACCTACGTTGAAAGACAGGGAGTTCACGCTCTTGAACGGTAAGGAACGTATTAGTGACTTGGTGCGTTGAGCCTGAGCATCACATATTAACGATTGAAGCGCCTATTGGCGTCATTGCCGCTCACCCAGTCGCTTACCGTGAATGGTTGGCGGCTGCACTTGGTACATCGCTTTGTTGATTTTAATGAAGCGACGCCTTGCGATGTGGTATTGCACGGCCACTCTCATAAGCCCCGCAATGAATGGCAGGGGGATCGTCTGCTCTTTAATCCTGGTGCGGCGGGCAAGCGCCGATTTAAGCTTCCCCTTACCCTTGGCAAATTATGGCTTGAAGAGCGCCACATAAAGCGTGCCATTATGCATCTACCGGTTTGACCGCGTGTTTTCGCTATAAAAAATCAGTGTAGTAATGGCGTACTACCGCTATCGAAAACGCGCTTGCTAGGCTTGTTTGACACATGCGTTGTGTGCACAACGACAAAACAAGAAGGAGTACGGAGATGACCAGCAAGCGCATTCTGATGATTACCGGCGACTTTACTGAAGATTACGAGACCATGGTGCCTTTCCAGGCATTGATGGCTGTTGGTCATCAGGTTGATGCCGTTTGCCCTGGCAAGGCATCGGGCGACACCGTGGCGACGGCGATTCATGATTTCGAAGGTGATCAAACCTATTCTGAAAAACCTGGCCACCGCTTTGCGCTCAATGCTGATTTTGAGCGTATTGATCCCGCCGATTATGATGCGCTGGTGGTGCCCGGCGGGCGTGCTCCGGAATACCTACGCTTGAATCAGGATGTGTTGGCGATGGTTCGGCACTTTTTTGAAGCCAATAAGCCTGTTGCTGCGATTTGCCACGGCGCGCAATTACTAGCCGCTGCAAACGTGCTCAAAGGCAGGCAGTGTTCGGCATACCCGGCTTGCCAACCAGAAGTTGAGTTGGCAGGCGGGCATTTCGCCAGCATTGAGGTAAGTGAAGCGGTAACCGATGGCAATCTGGTGACGGCGCCCGCTTGGCCTGCCCACCCAGCTTGGCTTGCTCAATTTATGGCGCTGCTAAACCAGTGAGCGCTGGGTCGTTAGCGTAATCATACAAAGCAAAGCCTACGCGCCTAACCGACATGCACCTAACAGACATTAGGCGCGTAGTGTATTTGCCCGCTATGCTAACGGCTTACCTGAACGTTAAGAGATCACACCCATGTGCAAACTCTTTATTCACGCTAATCCTGAGTTATGGTCCAGCGCGACGCATTCATTGCGTATTGATGGCATGGTGACGAGCGTACGAATGGAGCACTACTTCTGGCTCATTTTGGAAGAGATCGCCACGCGTGATGGTATGAATACGGCTCAACTGATTACTCGCCTGTATCATGAATCTATCGATGCCGGACACGACCTGGGTAACTTCACCTCGTTTTTACGCGTGTGTGCGCTACGCTATCAGGCGCTTCAACTAACGGGAGATATTCCCTCTCAGCATGAGATACCGATTGCGACGCTGGATGCTGAGGAGATACTCGTGCGTGAAGGCCGATCCAGGCGCAGTCAGGTTCACTAATCACTGGCCGCCTTAGCGTTAAAGCGAGTAGCGATAAAGCCAGTACGTGAGATAGCAGGTGAGACAGTACGTGAGACAGACATCAACAGGATTTTTATGACAGATGTTGCCACTGCGGTGCGCCAATTACTCGCCACGGCACCCGAAAAAACATTACCGATCACCTATCAGCAAGTGGCTGTGGCGTTGGGTCTGACACCTCCACGTACTATTCAGCGGGTGGCTCAGGCGCTAGAGCAGCTTATGCGCGATGATGCTGCTACCCATCAGCCGTTTATCGCCGCGCTGGTGGTAAGCCGCCGGGGCGATAATATGCCCGCCGCTGGTTTTTTTGAGCTGGCTGTAGCGCTGGGGCGCTTTCCCGATGACACCACGCAACATGCCAAGGCGTATCGCCATGAATATCAGCAGGTATTGGCGTCGCGCTCAAACGCGTAACCTTATTTAGGCGGCTTTCGTAACGGGTCCAGCAAGTCGCTTAACCCATTATGGTCAATTTCCTGCATTAATTGCAGCAGTTGGCCAATCTCTCCCGATGGAAAACCTTCCCGTGCAAACCAGTTAAGATATGGCCCAGGCAAATCAGCAATCAGCCAGCCCTGGTGCTTGCCGAACGGCATCGTGCGGGTTACCAGTTTTTCAAGGTCTTCAGGTCTCATGTCTTACTTTCCTTTGGGCTTATCTATCGCGCTGGTTTCCGAAAAGATGTAATTTTGTTAGACTTTGGTCGACAAATAATACCCCCTCGATGTCGGGCATTTACAGCTTCGGCAAGTTATTTCTGTATCATCAGGATATGACATGCATAAACATTTACGTTTTTTACTCTGCACACCGCTCTTAGCGTTTGCAGCGATGCCCGTTGCGGCGGATGAGCCTGTTGATGTTGTATTAATTGGTGGCGGTATCATGAGCGCCACACTAGGTACCTATCTTCAAGAATTAGAACCCGACTGGGATATCCACCTTTACGAGCGCTTGGGCCAGGTCGCTGAAGAGAGTTCCAACGCCTGGAACAATGCAGGCAGCGGTCACTCTGCCTTCATGGAAATGAACTATACGCCAGGTGATGGTGACCACGTTGAAATTGAACGTGCGGTTAACGTTACTGAGCAGTTTGAAATTTCCCGCCAGTTCTGGGCCCACCAGGTTGACCAAGGCATCTTGAGCGACCCGAAAGCCTTTATCAACTCAGTGCCGCACCACGCGTTGGTATGGGGGGAAGATGATGTTGCTTTCCTGCGCGAACGCTATGCACGCATGACTGAAAACCCGCTATATGAAGGCATGGAATACTCGGAAGATCGCCAGGAAATCGCTGAGTGGATGCCGTTGGTGATGGCTGGCCGTGATGAGAATACACCGGTTGCCGCGACCCGTATGCAGATGGGTACGGAAGTTAACTACGGCGCGCAGACTCGCCAGATGATTGAAGGCTTAGGCGATAGCGATAACTTCACGCTTTCGCTTAACAGTGAAGTGCGCGGCCTTGAGCGTAATGACGACGATACCTGGCACGTGACGATCAAAAACCTGGAAAGCGGTGATGAATCCAGCGTTGATGCACGGTTTGTGTTCATTGGTGCGGGCGGTGCTGCGCTGCCGCTGCTTCAGGAATCTGGTATTCCGGAAGCGGATGCTTACGCCGGTTTCCCGGTGGGTGGCCAGTTCCTTTACACCACCAACCCTGACGTTGTCGCCCAGCACCAGATCAAGGTGTATGGCAAAGCCGGTGAAGGTTCACCGCCGATGTCGGTTCCACACCTGGACTTCCGTAACCTGGATGGCGAGCCTGCGCTGTTCTTTGGTCCATTTGCCACCTTTTCAAGCAAGTTCTTGAAAGAAGGTTCCTGGACCGACCTGTTTGGCTCCATGACATTTAATAATATCTGGCCGACAACCCAGGTGGGGTTGCATAACTTCAATCTGGTGAGCTACCTGGTGGGTCAGGTAATGATGTCCGATGACGATCGCTTTGAAGCGCTGCAGGACTTTTTCCCTGAAGCGAACAGCGATGACTGGAAGCTTTGGACCGCTGGTCAGCGGGTTCAAATCATCAAGAATGACCCTGAACGTGGCGGCCTGCTGCAGTTTGGTACCGAAGTGGTAAGTGCTGAAGACGGCTCAATCGCCGCACTTCTGGGTGCTTCACCCGGTGCCTCAACTGCACCACCCATTATGCTACATTTGCTGGAAAACGTGTTTACTGAGCAAGTGCAAAACGGTGCGTGGCAGGAAAAGTTGACCGAAATCGTACCGTCTTACGGCCAGCGTCTTTCTGAAAATCCGGAGCTGCTGCGTGAAATGCGGGTATACACGGCAGAAGCGCTTAAGCTGAACGAGCCAATGAATGCTGCTGAAACAGATACAGACGTTCAAGCGGAAGTTGAAAACGCGCAGCTTGAATCAGAAGCCGCTGATGCCGGTGATGAAAGCAGCGCTGACGAAAACGCTGATGCACAAAGCGAAGAGCAGGACGCCGAAACAGAAGAAGTTGCTCTGTAAGGTTTTGCCTGCTTAAACCCTGAATGCACTAGCGTGTCATGTCAGGTGCGGTCGATAACGCTAGCCCCTTTTTAAGGGGCTAGCGTTTTTTTTGGATTCAATAGTGGGGATTGGTAGCTTCACAAATCAGTTGGGCAAGCGCGCGGGCTGGGGCGCTTAACTGGCTGCTTGCGCGATGAATCAATCCTACATCCCGATGAAACGTATGTTCACCCAGCGGGATGGCGCGCACCGCTGGTGGCCAGGGCTGCAGGGCGGCTACCTCTGGCACCAGGGCAATGCCCACGCCGTTGGCCACCAATTGGATAATGGTATCCAGCTCGTCCACCTCACACAGCTCATGCACATGGCAGTGCTGGGCGCGTAAAAAGCGGTCGACTTGGCGGCCGCCAAACGAGGTGCGGTCGTAACGCACAAAAGGTCCGTGGCTGAGTCGTTCGCGCCAATCATCGCCTTCCGTTAAGGCCGGGACGATTAGGCGGTAAGGTTCATGGGCCAGTGGTGTCCAGCGTAAATCGCTGTGCAGTGAGAAAGGCGGGCGAATAATGGCCGCCATATCAAGCTCGCCTGCATCCACCTGATTGACCAGCGCCATGGAGAGCCCTGGCACCACGTGGCTTCGGCAGTCGGGATAGGCTCGGTGAAAACGGGCCAAGGCACTGGGCAGTAGCGAGCGCTGAATGGAGGCAATAGCGCCTATGTTCACCGGCGTGCTCGCAGGCTTGTCGGTATTGGCTTCACCAAGTGTCCGGTAAAGGGCGAGTAGGGTATGCGCCTGATGAAGAACTTCCTGACCTTGCGCCGTTAATACCGCCGCACGCCCTTTTCGGGCAAACAGGGTAACGCCCAGCTGTTCTTCCAGCCGCTTCATCTGTGCGCTAACAGCCGCTTGCGTTAAGCCAATTTTCTGGCCTGCCGAGGCAAAGGTGCCTTCTTGAGCAACGGCTGTTAGGGTTTTAAGCTCTCTTATCATTGATAAATAATATTTGTGAATGAGCGAAAAAGATATTGATTTTATTTTTATAAGGCTCGGCCTAGGATGATCATCACGGGTTGGCACTTTGTGTCACTCATTACATAACGATAGCGAGCAGGAGACCACTATGAGCCTTTCCCCCTTTCATCTGGCCATCCCGGTTTACGATGTAGCGCTAGCCCGGGCTTTTTACAACGACGTTTTTGGTCTGGAAGAAGGGCGCTCCAGTGACAACTGGGTCGACTTCAACTTTTTTGGTCACCAACTGGTAATTCACGGCCACCCTAAAACGCCCAGCCAAGAGAATGCCCATACCAACCCGGTAGATGGCCACGACGTACCGGTGCCGCATTTCGGCGTAATTTTAGAGTGGGATGAGTGGGAAGCACTTGCTGAGCGCTTGACGTCACGCAACACCGTTTTTGTGATCGAGCCTTACGTACGCTTTAAAGGTGAAGTGGGCGAGCAAGCCACCATGTTCCTGCTCGACCCCTGTGGTAACGCGCTAGAGTTCAAGGCGTTCAAGGACAAGAGCCAAATATTTGCAAAGTAAGTCTGCAAAGTAATTTCGCCAAGTGAGCTAGCCAAGTAAGCGATAACTACCCTTGCAGCATCTGCTCCTGGCGGCGATGTTGCAGGGGAGATTCGCCAAAGTAGCGTTTATAGTCACGGCTGAATTGCGGCACGCTACGATAGCCGACCGCCAAGGCCGCTTGGTTGACATTATGATCCTGTTGCGACAGAAGCTGCTGGGCTTTTATCAACCGTAGCCGCTTCAGGTACTGGGCAGGCGAGGCGCGAGTAATCTGCTTGAAATAGTGATGGAACGTCGAAACGCTCATACTGGCTCGCTGAGCCAACTGTTCAACCGTAAACTCATCGGCGAAGTTTACGTGAAGCTTCGATAGCACCTGCACAATGCGTGAATAGTGCCCTTGGCCGTTCACCAGCGCCCTGAGTGCGGGCCCCTGCTCTCCTTTCAGCGCCTCGAAGATCACCTCGCGGATGCGCGACACCCCCATGACCGCGCACTCTGTTTCGCATTTCAGCGTGTCTGCCAAGCGGGCAACGGCATCCTGCATTCCTTCTGTCATGGCAACCGACGCCATGGGCTTGGGAGAAAGAGCGGGTGCGCCGGTATCGCCCATGGTCATGACCATCTCGCTTAACAGGGCAGGATCCAGCTTTACCGAAATGCCCAGCAGCGGCGCTTCGGGTGAGCCATGAGTTTCACACTCAAACGGCAGCGGCAGGGTCTGTACCAGGTAGTGGCCGGGATTGTAGTGAATTTCACGATCGCCCAGATAGCCCACTTTCCGGCCCAGGGCGATAACGGTCAGGCTGGGCTCGTACAGTAGCGGAGTGCGCACTTGGTGGCGCCTAAGGCAGAGCAGCGAGACGCCCGGTAGGTGCGTCTGGGTGATGCCGTCTGCCTTGGTGAGCGCTGCAATAGTGCGCGCCAAGGGCGGGTAGGTAGGAAGCAACGAACTCATGAAGACCTGCCATAAACGTGCAAAAAAATGGGTGACTTCGGATAATAGTGCCATAATATAGGCTTATTTTTGTTATTTTATCACAGTGATTTGTAGGAATAGGCAAAAAATACGGAGCTTCGCTCATCGTTATTGCGGTTTAATCGGCGAATAATGGTCAGGCGTCCTCACGGTCCCGAGGATCACCGATTTAAGGAGTTTTATCTGATGAGCCAAGCTAAATCCTACGC
Organism: Halomonas sp. TP35; assembly: GCF_052375975.1. Taxonomy (NCBI): domain Bacteria; kingdom Pseudomonadati; phylum Pseudomonadota; class Gammaproteobacteria; order Oceanospirillales; family Halomonadaceae; genus Halomonas; species Halomonas sp. TP35. The sequence goes on from NZ_JBQSUZ010000007.1 coordinate 80,917, forward strand.
TGCCTTTGCGGCGGATAAACCGTTAGCGCCTTTTTCATTCGAGCGTCGTCAACCGCGTGCCGATGATGTCGCCATAGAAATTCTTTACTGCGGTGTTTGTCATAGCGACCTGCACTTTGCTCAGAACGATTGGGGTATGAGCCAATACCCGGTCGTGCCGGGGCATGAAATTGTAGGCCGAGTAACCTCGGTAGGCAGTCAGGTGAGCCGTTTTAAAGCAGGCGATTTAGTTGGCGTTGGCTGCATGGTTGATTCTTGCCGCACCTGTAGTGCCTGTAACGATGGTGTTGAACAGTACTGCCAGGAAGGGTCCACCATGACCTACGGTAGTGAAGACCGCCAGGACGGCACGATTACCCAGGGCGGCTATTCCGATAGCATCGTGGTGAGCGAACATTTTGTGTTGAGCATGCCTGATGGCATCGACCTTGCCTCTGCAGCCCCTATTTTATGCGCAGGTATCACTACCTATTCGCCGCTTAAGCACTTTGGTATCGGCAAAGGACATAAGCTGGGCGTTATCGGTATGGGTGGTTTGGGCCATATGGCTGTGAAACTGGCCAAAGCACTTGGCGTAGAAGTGACCGTCTTTACCCGTTCCGATGCCAAAGTAGAAGAAGCCAGGCGTAATGGCGCCGACCATGTGGTGGTTTCAAGCGACCCAGCACAGATGGAAGCCGTGGCTGAGAGCTTTGACTTCATGATGGATACCGTACCCGTTCAGCACGACCTAAACCCTTACCTAAAGGCGCTTAAATACGACGGTACGCATATTCTTGTTGGTTTGCTGGAGCCTATCGAGCCTCCTATTGAAGCCTTCAATCTGGTATTCAAGCGTCGCGTCGTGGCAGGTTCTTTAATTGGTGGCATTGCTGAAACACAAGAACTTTTAACGCTGTGTGCCGAGCAAAACATCACGTGTGATATCGAAATGTTGGATATCAATAATATCAACGAAGGGTTTGAGCGCATGGCGAAAGGCGATGTGCGTTATCGTTTCGTGATTGATATGGCAACCCTTAAAAATACCGCTGTTTAAAAAAGCGTCGGTATTTACCCATCGTGGCCTGAGCCATGGTGGGTTTTTTTATACCTTTTAGTTATACATAGGTCGATAGTGGCACATAAAGTACTTCAGCTTGGTTTACTCTTGCCGATAGTAATGAACAACCATAAACGGCAAGGGAATCAACTGGATGAGACATCTCTCTATTAAGTGGACTTTGACCGCAGCGCTCGCGTTGATGGTATTGATGATAGGACTGATAAGTGGATTGGGGTTTTATGCCAATCACACCAGCGGCCGAGCGCTTGAGGAGTTAGCCGATGTCAATGTTCGGTTAACCAGTCTTGCCAACCGTACCCAAGTCAATGCACTCAGAGCACAAACGTTCCTGGACCGTTTTGCAAGCTTCAGTACGCAAGGCAATCCTGATAAAGGCCTGGAAAGCCTTCAGCTGGCGATTGAGGCCGTAGCAATGGCCCAAGCGAATTTTGATGAATTCAGTGCGTTGTCGGTGCCAGAAGAAAGTGAGCTTGCCGGCTACCATGAGGCTGTTGTTTTAAGCTACGAGGCATTTGTTACCAACGGCATTGTGCCCCTGCTGGAGGCTCCGCCGTTCCAGGTGCAGCGTCACCAGGAGGCATTAGGCGAGAGTGGTGTACGGCTGGATGAGGCCATGAACGATTTTATCGCTTACACCGAAGCGCGGGGACAGCGCGTGATCGAGCAGGTGGGGAATTTGACCCAAACGGTCGGCGTGATTGCGTTAGCGTTGCTCATCCTTTCGTTAGTGGCCGCTACTATTATCCGTATGGCCATGATGCACAGCGTCGTGCGCCCGCTTAACCAGGCAATAGCGCATTTTGCCACCATTGCCGAAGGAGATTTGACCGACCGCATTGAAGCGCGAGGGCGTAACGAGGTGGGCCAATTGTTCAGCGCCCTGGCGGACATGCAGGCCAAGCTGAAAGCACTGGTGCACTCTCTACGCAGTAGTAGCGAGAGCGTTTTTAATGGCGCGGGCGATATTTCATCGGGAAGTCAGGACCTCTCTTCGCGCACAGAGCAGCAGGCATCTGCGCTGCAGCAAACAGCTTCCAGCATGGAGCAAATGTCAGCAACCGTAAGCAAAAACGCAGAAACCGCTCACACTGCAGACCAGCTGTCGATTGCTGCTTCTCAATCAGCGGAAGCTAGCGGCGAAGAAGTGCAGCGCACGGTACAGTTGATGCGTGACATTGCATCCAGCGCAAACCGCGTTAACGACATTATCGGGGTTATTGACTCGATTGCTTTTCAAACCAATATCCTGGCGCTTAATGCATCGGTTGAAGCTGCTAGAGCCGGAGAACAGGGGCGTGGATTTGCGGTTGTTGCCAGTGAGGTGCGCTCGTTGGCTACGCGCAGTGCCGCCTCCGCCAAAGAAATTCGTGACTTGATTGGGCAAACAACATCACAAATTAACGGCGGCGCGGAACAGGCTGAACGCAGTGGACATACGATTCAACAAACGGTGCAGGCGATTGGGCAGGTAACCACGTTGATGAGCGAGATATCCACGGCAAGTCGTGAGCAGGATGGGGGCATTGAACAGATTAATGCCGCACTCACTGAAATGGATTCGGTCACTCAGCAAAATGCTGCTTTGGTGCAACAAACCAGTAGTGCAGCCAGCGCGCTTGAAGACCAGGCGCAGCAGTTAGCCACGTTGATAGCGACGTTTCGGCTAGATGAGCAAGCACCTGCCACCTCATCAAACCAACTGCCTGCGAAAACAGCCGTCATAAAAGAGAGCGTTGGCAAAGAGGGCGTTGGTAGAGAAAGTATTGCTAAAGAGAGCGCAGCTGAGGAGTGGGACGCGTTTTAACTGTTTTAACTACTCTAGCTGTTTTAAGAACGGGGGCTGGATGCCTGCCAGGGCTACAAGCATGTTGCTCTGGCAGGCGGCCTGTAACAGGTTATACGTGGGCTGAGACGCGTAAGCGGACATAATCTGCTGTCCAGTTTCCTTGGCCATCTTTTAAGCTATGACCAAGAAGAATCATGGTGTTATCCATAATTGAGTCTCGAAGGTCATCTTCTAATCCATGTAAAAACGGATTGGCGAAGGTTTCAAGCCAGCCTGCCATCCCCGCCGGTAACGCGGTGGGACGTGGAAGCAGCTCAATTGAGTCTATCTGAAAACCAACCGTTTGCAGCAGGTGCGCGTACTCTTCTGTGGTCGGAAAATACCAGGGGTGCCGACCGCGAGCGCTAATACCCCGAAACTGAAGCGAAGCAATGAGCGCGGTACAAATAGCCGCGACATTACCATGTCCGCCAAACTCAGCCACGAACCGCCCACCCGGTTTTAAAGCACGCTTAACACCAGAAAGAACAGCTTGAGGATCCAGCATCCAATGAAGTGAGGCGTTACTGAAAACGGCATCAAATTCGTGGTCAAACGGAAGCTCATGGGCATCAACAACGCGAGCGGTAACGCCGCGTTGGCGGGCGGCTGTCACCATTTCCTCTGATGAGTCAATGCCTAATACATCAGCACCAAGATGCATTAAACGTTCGGTTAATACGCCGTCGCCGCAGCCCAGATCCAAAATGCGCTGGCCTGGTTGTGGCGAGAGCAGCTTTACGACGTCACTGCCCAATCTGGGAACAAAATGGGCATTTTCCGCATATTGTCCGGCATTCCACTCTTGACCAGAGGCATCAGATTTAATGTTATTCATGGCAGCTTCCTGGCATCGTTATGTTTCATCAGGGGATTATCAAAGAGTATAGCCTGAAGCGCTACAACATCCTTGTATGTAAGGAAAATTTCTTAACGCTAAGCGACTCCATTAGTGGAATATTCGTGGCCTACCGATAGCTGCTACCTTGATAGATAAACCAGCGAGTAGGGAGTTCCATAATGGCAGGCGGATGGGCAAAAGAGGGTGCCGAACAAGAGCAAATCGAAAGAACACTGGATGATGCTGTCGAGCTTGCCCGCAGTCGGCTGCCGCAGGGCGAAAGCCGTAAGTATTGTGAGGAGTGCGATGAGGTGATTCCTGAGGCGCGCCGCATGGCAGTCCCTGGGGTTCGGCTGTGCGTTGTTTGCCAGAACGAGCACGACAAAAAACAGTCGAACGCTAGCAGCTATAATCGCCGAGGTAGTAAAGACAGCCAGCTTCGCTAGCAAGCCCATGTTTGCGCTTATTGGATAAAAGCGTTTAGCAGTAGGCTATTAGCGTGCGGCTGTGCGATTCTAGTGTTGATAAGCGATACTGATTTATAAAGGCGAGGTACCATGAACGACGTTATTAAACTCTTGAAATCCCACCGTTCAGTTCGAAAATTCAAGGATCAGCCGATTGCACGTGAGCTTCTGATCGAACTTATCCAAGCGGGTCAAGGCGCGGCAACGTCCAGTCATGTTCAAGCCTATACGGTTATTCATGTTACAAATCCGGCTAATCGCGAACAGATTGCTGAGTTAGCGGGTGGCCAGTCTTATATTGCCAGTTGTGCGGACTTTCTGGTCTTCTGTGCCGATATGAAGCGCCCAACCGAGGCATCAGAGCGGGCGGGTTCCAACGTTGTTCGAGGGATGACAGAACAGCTGTTGGTAGCCACGGTAGACACTGCCTTAATGGCGCAGAATGTTGCGACAGCTGCTGAATCAGAAGGGCTGGGCATCTGTTATATTGGCGGCATTCGCAATAACCCCCAAGCGGTTAGCGATCTGTTAAAGCTGCCTGAGCATGTTTACCCTGTATTTGGTATGTGCCTTGGCTATCCGTCTCATGAACCGGAGGTAAAGCCCCGCCTGCCGGTTGAAGCGATCTTAAAAGAAGACTACTACAGCGACGACAGTGCGCAGGTGCAAGCGTTTGATGACACCATGCAGGCGTATTATCAGTCGCGTAGCAGTGGCAATAAAGACTCCGATTGGTCACAAAACCTGAAGCCGCTGTTTGATAACAAACTACGACCCCATATGCGTGACTTCTTGATTCAGCGTGGCTTTGAAATGAAGTAGCCCAAACGGCACCTTGCTTATGACCGCCATCGCTCCTCTTCCCGATGCTTCATGAGTGATCGAATTCACTGCTGCCAGGAGGTGGCAGTGATAGTCTGGAAGCCGCCGTTTTTGAGGAAGCACTATGTGTAAGTTACGAACAGGGTATAAGCGACAAACGGGCTTTGGCCTATTATTGGTAGTGACGATGTCGGCTGCAGGATGCAGCGATTCCGAAGACGAACCCCCGCGTAATTTATCTGAACAGACAGCTACCAGCACGCAACCGGCTGACGCTTCTGTAGCGGAAGAGCCTGCGACCATCATACCCTTGGAAGTAGCTATTTCGACATCGGTTGCCTTGCGCCCTGATCGGCGTCTGATGGTGGAGGGAGAAACCAATCTACCTGATCAGGCGCAGGTGCAGGTTATTGTCGAGCGTGAAGTGAGTCGTGTGCGCTGGAGGGCACGTGCGCGGGTTAGTGACGGAGGCTTTATGGCCGGTCCATTTGGTTCAGGGAGCGGTTTGCCGGATGGTGGCTATATCGTACATGTGCAGCTTTCCGAAGCCAGTGTGCAGCCTCAAACCGTACAAGCCGTGATCGGTAATCGCGGGGAGAATTTGGCGGGTGAGCTGGTTAGCCAATCCCGCCATGGGTTGGGTCAAGTGGCCACCTACTCACGCCGTTTCTTGGTGGGGGAGGAGCCAAGACGAACACGTGACCAGGTGGAAGTGCATTAACATTTACGGGGATGTAGATGCTTTAGACAGAACGCCAATGGGCTAGCAGTACCGCATGTATTTCTACGTCAGAAGGCGCTTTTGCAAAGTGCTCAAGTACAAAACGCTCGTCGCGACTGACAAGATAATGCCCGGCTTTATGAAATACGTGTGTCGGGCCCAGCAGCAGTAAATCATTGGCTGCGACGGGTGAAAAGTCAGTGCCTGAATCTGGCGTTGCCATGACGCAGGGCGCTTTCCAGTCGATATTTAACGCTAAATGGTGTGGAACGGTAATTGTCGTTGCTTGCACCTGTTCCCAGGGGAGGGGGCCAGTGTGTTTCAACGTCAACAGTTGAGGGGCGGTGTCGCCTTCCAGCAAGGTAGCAAGTGAACAATCCAACGCCTCGGCTAGAGCGACCAAACGCTCGTGACCAATTTGTTTAATTGCACCTGATTCCCAGTAGGAAATAGTAACATCCGACACGCCAACGTTACGTGCTAGGGCAGCTTTGTTGAGCTTGGCCCTAAGACGCAATTGCTTAATACGTGAGCCTAGCGATTCCATTTCGATTTCCTATAATTGAGCTGTGTAAGCTCGTTAAGTTTACTTCAACCACAGTTGCAGCGATGTGAGCACGCTTAGTGCGTTTAAGCACTTTTTATAAGCATGATCGCCGATCATCGACGCCGCGCCATACTAAGCGATTGTTCAGTGTCGCGCATCTTGTAATCTTATAACCGTATTACTTTTTGTAAGACGCTTTAATATGGAAGTCGTTCCATCTACAGCGCTGTTGGTTATGCGTAGGGTAGGTATAATATCGCTACGCTTTCTCGCTATAAGGATGTCTTGATGACCGTTCGTACTCGCATTGCACCTTCCCCAACTGGGGATCCCCACGTTGGTACGGCGTATATTGCGCTGTTCAATTTATGCTTTGCGCGTCAGCATGGCGGGCAGTTTATTTTGCGTATTGAGGACACGGACCGCGTACGCTCAACGCCTGAGTCAGAGCAGATGATTCTGGACTCCTTGCGCTGGCTTGGGTTGGAGTGGGATGAGGGGCCAGACGTTGGCGGTCCATATGGTCCGTACCGCCAAAGCGAACGTGGCGATATTTATGCGAAGCATGCTCAGCAGTTGCTGGACGCTGGCCATGCGTTTAAATGCTACCGCACCGCAGAAGAACTGGATGAGCTGCGTGAGTCGCGTAAGGCAGCAGGCTTGCATCTGGCTCTCAAGCCGGGTGACTTGGCTTTGGATGACGCAGAAGCTGCACGCCGGCAGCAGGAAGGCTGGCCTTATGTCGTGCGTATGAACGTGCCCAGCGAAGGTGTCTGCGTAGTAAACGATATGCTGCGCGGTACGATTGAAGTGGAGTGGGCACAAGTTGACGCGCAGATACTGCTCAAGTCGGACGGCATGCCTACTTACCATTTGGCGAATGTGGTAGATGACCATTTAATGGAAATCACGCATGTACTGCGTGGCGAAGAATGGATTAACTCCGCACCCAAACACCAGCTGTTATATGAATACTTTGGTTGGGAAATGCCTGAGCTATGCCATATGCCGCTTTTGCGTAACCCCGACAAATCCAAGCTTTCCAAACGTAAAAATCCCACGTCGATTAATTTCTATCGCCGGATGGGCTTTTTGCCTCAAGCGGTTACCAATTACCTGGGCCGTATGGGCTGGTCCATGCCGGATGAGCGCGAGAAGTTTAGCTTACCCGATATGATGGCCGAGTTTGATATTCAGCGTGTCTCGCTGGGTGGGCCGGTGTTTGATCTAGAGAAGCTTACCTGGCTCAACGGCGTTTATATCCGCGAGGATCTGGATGACGATGCGCTGCTTACTGCGCTGCGCGAATGGGCGTTTAATGATGCCTATGTAAGGCAGATTTTGCCCCAGGTGCGCCCACGCGTAGAAACACTTTCACAAATCATGCCGCTAGCCGGGCACTTCTTCTCAGGCTTACCTGCGCTTACAGAAGATGACTTCGCCAGTATTAAGCTGGAGAAAGACGAGTTAGTGAAATTGCTGCAGTTTTTGGTCTGGCGCTTCGAGGTGCTACCTGCCTGGGATAAAGAGGCGTTGCTGGCCGAAGTAAAGAGCTTGTCAGAGTACTTCGAGCTTAAAATGAAAGCATTCCTGGCGCCCGTTTTTATTGCGATTACAGGCAGTAGCTCGAGCACGTCTGTTATGGATGCCATGGCGATCCTGGGTTCCGATGTCACTCGTGCGCGTCTGCGCAGCGCTATTGATGTGCTGGGTGGCGTTTCCAAGAAACAAGCGAAACGTTTTGAAAAAGAGTACCGCGATCTGTAAGTCATTCAGCTAATGGCTGCAGGAAACGCCATTCTCCATTGACGTTAGGCGTCTGGCGTTTTCCTAGGTAATTAATGCCCTTGACGAAGACGAGCGTAATCAGTATTATACGCTCCGTCTTCAGGATATGTGGGGCCTTAGCTCAGCTGGGAGAGCGCAACACTGGCAGTGTTGAGGTCAGCGGTTCGATCCCGCTAGGCTCCACCATTTAGTTTGTTTGTCGTAACGTCCCATTCGTCTAGTGGTCTAGGACACCGCCCTTTCACGGCGGTAACAGGGGTTCGAACCCCCTATGGGACGCCATCTCTTTTATACTCTTCTATCCCCATATTGATGTAGTAATGAACTCCTTCATTTGCTGCGTTTTTTCCTGCCTGCTATCTAGCTAAATCGCTAAATCCCCACTTTATTTGTGGTATTTTCGCTTGACTTGTCCACTTTTGGTGGTCCTTGCTAAAGGTTGTGCACAACCCCGTGCTGCACCTGCGAAAAATATTCGAATTAACTTATCTTATTTAAAAACAATAGCTTACGTTCGGTCAAAAAATAACCAATTTAAGGGGAGGTCACTGTTCATGGCGATTTAGGGGCATTTATGAAGGGTTATGAACAAGGTTATCCACAGATAGTGTGGAAAACATTTTTCCAGCCTGGCTCTTAAAAAAGTCAAGCGCTATTACGGCCTTTTGCTAGCGTTTTGGCTGGTGCTTTCGTCTATTGATGAGGTGGGACGCGAGCGTTTGGAGAAGCGTTGTTGGGTGTCATGCTGATGAGGTCAGAATGCTCGTCTAGCGCACGTATTCGAATGTGTTTAGAGAGGAGGGCTTGCGGGAATCAGCAGGCTTGGAGGGCGGTCACATCAAAGCAGAGACGCTTAAACAAGGAAGGCCACCCGAGGGTGGCCTTCTTGATGATTAAACCGTCGAAAATTATTTTGTCGGGTAATCGCGTTGGTCATGGCCAATGTAAAGCTGGCGCGGACGACCAATTTTATAGCTTTCGCTCAACATTTCGTTCCAATGAGAGATCCAGCCAATCGTGCGTGATACGGCAAAGATCACCGTGAACATATTGGTGGGGATGCCCATCGCTTTCAAAATGATGCCGGAGTAGAAGTCGACGTTCGGGTAAAGCTTGCGCTCGATGAAGTATTCGTCTTCCAGCGCAATTTGCTCTAGGCGCTTGGCAATTTTAAGCTGCGGGTCGTTCGCCATGCCCAGCTCGGCGAGCACTTCGTCGCAGGTCTCTTTCATTACCTTGGCGCGTGGATCAAAGTTGCGATACACGCGGTGACCAAAGCCCATCAGCTTGAACGGGTCTTCCTTGTCTTTTGCCTTGTCAATGAAGCGTTGGATGTTCTCTTCAGAGTCGTCACCAATCTCATCAAGCATCGCCAGTACGGCTTCGTTCGCGCCGCCGTGCGCCGGGCCCCATAGTGCCGCGATGCCAGCGCTGATGCAGGCAAAGGGGTTGGCGCCGGTAGAGCCTGCCAGGCGTACGGTAGAGGTGGAGGCATTCTGCTCATGGTCAGCATGCAGCATGAAAATGCGGTCCATCGCTTTCGCGTAAACCGGGTTGATCTTGTACTCTTCGCACGGGTTGCTGAACATCATGTAGAGGAAATTCTCTGCATAGCTCAGGTCGTTGCGCGGGTAATTAAACGGCTGGCCAACATTATACTTGTGCGACATGGCCGCCAAAGTAGGCATTTTGGCGATCAGGCGAATAGCACTAATAGTGCGGTCTTCTTCTTTAGTGATATCCATGTGGTCATGGTAGAACGCCGCAAGGCCGCCTACGACTCCACACAGAATCGACATGGGATGCGCGTCGCGGCGAAACCCTTTAAAGAAGTTGTTGATTTGGTCGTGCACCATTGTGTGATTACGAATGCGTGCAGCGAAGTCAGTGTACTGCTCGTCGTTGGGCAGTTCACCAAAAAGCAGGGTATAGCTCAATTCAACAAAGTTGGACTCTTTAGCCAGCTGGTCAATAGGGTAGCCGCGATGCAGCAGTACGCCTTTGCCGCCGTCAATATAAGTGATGGCAGATTGGCAAGAAGAGGTGGCCATAAAGCCAGGGTCGTAGGTGAACAGGCCTTCCGCACCTAAGCCACGGACATCAATAACGTCTGGGCCAAGGGTGCCGGAGTACATGGGTAATTCGATCGTTTTATCAAGACCGTCTACCGTCAATGTTGCTTTCCTGTCAGCCATGTTGGCCTCCTTTCGGATTCGGGTTGGGACGTAAAGTCATTGTTTCGCATGCCGCACCGGCGAAAAGGTTTGCCCACTATAAGAGCGTGCGACATTTTGTCAATTATGCAAAGCGCTAGGCATGGATGGTGCATGTAATGTTATGCAAAATTATTATTGTAGACAATTTTTGTATATAGTTAATGCTAGCTATAATAACCAGGTGGCAGAGATTTGACGAACCCTTAACAGGCTTATCAAATGACTAGAGTGCTGTCACTATATCGATGCTGCATTGCAAAATCGACTCGGGTGAGCTGCTTTTTTTGACATCATAATTGAGTTAGGTCCGAGTTCGGTTTGTCAGCAGGGGCGAAGGTTCTTATAATCCACGGCGCGCGACCGGCAGGTAGGTGGTCGTGCCCGACTTGGCAAACGGCCGAGCCCCTTCCAGCAACCACTGCCCGCTCGGGCTATGCCCGACCTGTCGCAGAGCGGGCCAAGAGAGTGTGTATAAGCCGTGAATAGCAAACGACCCGTAAATTTAGATCTAACAACGATACACTTCCCACTTCCGGCACTGACGTCGATTGCCCACCGTATTACGGGGGTTATTCTGTTCGTTGGCCTGGTGTTCGCTTTTTGGGCGTTGGGTAAGTCACTTTCATCTCCAGCAGGCTTTGATGCCGTTAGCAGCGCACTTGCCAATAATCTATTGGCCAAGTTCATTGCTTGGGGGCTGCTTTCTGCGCTGGCGTTCCATTTTGTAGCAGGGATTAAACACCTGTTAATGGATGCCGATATTGGTGTGACACTAGAAGGTGGTGTGCAAAAAGCACAGATCACCGTTGTGGTAAGTGCCGTTCTAATTATTCTGGCAGGAGTTTGGGTATGGTAACCAACGTCACAAGTTTTGGCCGAAGCGGACTGTCTGATTGGCTGATGCAGCGCGTGTCTGCGGTGGTGCTGGCCGTTTACACGGTCTTTATGGTGGCCTATCTGCTGTTTAATCCAGACCTTGACTACTACACCTGGAGCGGCCTGTTTAACCAAACGTGGATGCGGATCTTCTCATTGCTGGCTTTTATATCCATTGCAGCACATGCCTGGATTGGCTTGTGGACCGTAACCACTGATTACCTTAAGTCCACTGGCCTGCGCGTAGGTGTCCAGACGCTGATTATTCTGGCTATCTTCGTGTACCTGGTTTGGGGCATTCAAATTCTGTGGGGAGCTTGATAAATGTCTAACCTTCGTAGCCTGACGTTTGACGCCATTATTATCGGTGGCGGTGGCGCTGGCCTGCGCGCTGCTTTAGAACTGGCGAAGTCCGGTAAACAAACAGCCGTCCTTTCCAAAGTTTTCCCGACACGCTCTCACACTGTCTCTGCCCAGGGCGGTATTACCTGCGCTATCGCGTCTTCTGATCCCAATGACGATTGGCGCTGGCACATGTACGACACTGTTAAAGGCGGCGACTATATCGCTGACCAAGACGCGTCGGAGTATATGTGCTCTGAAGGCCCGAAAGCTGTATTTGAACTTGAGCACATGGGCCTGCCGTTTTCGCGCTTTGATAACGGCCGCATCTATCAGCGTCCGTTCGGTGGCCAGTCCAAGAATTTCGGTGAAGGCGGCCAAGCGGCGCGTACTTGCGCGGCGGCAGACCGTACCGGTCACGCACTGCTGCACACGCTTTACCAGAACAACCTTAAGAACAATACAACGTTCTTGAATGAGTGGTACGCGGTTGATCTGGTGAAGAATGGCAACGGTGACGTGGTGGGTTGTATCGCCATGTGCATTGAAACTGGCGAGGTTGTTCACGTTAAATCCAAAGCCACTGTATTGGCGACTGGTGGTGCTGGCCGAATTTACGCGTCTACCACCAATGCCCTGATCAATACGGGTGACGGTATCGGTATGGCGTTGCGTGCGGGCTTCCCGATGCAGGATATGGAAATGTGGCAGTTCCACCCGACCGGTATTTACGGTGCGGGCACGCTGGTAACCGAAGGGTGCCGCGGGGAAGGTGGCTACCTGATCAATAAAGACGGCGAGCGCTTTATGGAGCGTTACGCGCCCAACGCGAAAGACCTGGCGGGTCGTGACGTTGTTGCGCGTTCCATGGTCATGGAAATTCTGGAAGGCCGCGGTTGTGGCGAGAAGGGCGACCACGTCTTCCTGAAGCTTGACCACTTGGGTGAAGAAGTTCTAAGCAAGCGTCTGCCTGGTATCGTTGAGCTTTCCAAAACCTTCGCCCACGTTGATCCGGCGAAAGATCCGATTCCGGTCGTGCCGACCTGCCACTATATGATGGGCGGTATTCCGACCAACATTCATGGTCAGGCGATTCTGCAGGACGAAAGCGGCAACGACCAGATCATCAACGGTCTGTTCGCCTGTGGTGAAGCAGCGTGCGTATCTGTTCACGGTGCTAACCGTCTGGGCGGAAACTCCTTGCTGGATCTGGTGGTCTTTGGCCGTGCAGCCGGTATGTTTATTGAAGGCGCGCTGAACGAAGGTATTGAGTACCTGGATGCCTCCGAGTCTGATATCGAATCAGCGATGAAGCGCATTACTCGTTGGAACGAGTCGGAAGGCGGTGAGAGCATTCCTGCGCTGAAAGCAGAGCTTCAGGACATCATGCAGAACTCTTTCGGTGTATTCCGTGAAGAGAAAAACATGCTGGAAGGCGTTGAGAAGCTTGCCAACCTGCGTGGCCGCATTGCCAATGCTCACCTGCCTGACAAATCCAACGCTTTCAACACGGCGCGTGTAGAAGCACTGGAACTTGATAACCTGATGGAAGTGGCCGAAGCGACGGCAATTGCTGCCCTTGAGCGTAAAGAGAGCCGCGGTGCCCATTCGCGTTACGACTACCCAGACCGTGATGACGTCAACTGGCTGAAGCACTCGCTCTACTTCCCGCTCACCAAAGAGCTGAAGCAGCGCGACGTCAACTTCAAGCCGAAAACTGTTGATACGTTCGAACCCAAGGTTCGTACCTACTAAACTCCGCATTGACGAGAGGGAGTTATAATGTCCAATCTTCAGGTATCCGTATACCGTTACAATCCGGAAACCGACTCCGCGCCCTATATGCAGGAGTTTCAAGTTGATACCAAAGGGCGCGATGTCATGGTGCTGGATGTTCTTCATATGATGAAAGAACAGGACAGCGGCCTGGCGTTCCGTCGTAGCTGCCGTGAGGGTGTTTGCGGCTCTGATGGTATGAACATGAACGGCAAAAACGGCCTGGCATGTATTACACCGCTGTCGGACGTTGTGAAAAACAACAAGCTGATCCTGCGCCCGCTGCCTGGCCTGCCGGTTATCCGCGATATGGTTGTGGATATGGGGATTTTCTATAAGCAGTACGAGCGTATTCAGCCGTACCTGCAAAATGAAACGCCAGCACCCGCCATTGAGCGTCTGCAGTCGCCAGAAGACCGTGAAAAGTTGGATGGCCTGTACGAGTGCATCTTGTGTGCTTGCTGCTCTACGTCTTGCCCGTCGTTCTGGTGGAACCCGGACAAGTTCGTAGGTCCTGCTGGCTTGCTGCAGTCTTACCGCTTCCTGGCGGACTCTCGCGATACCGCAACCCGCGAGCGTTTGACCAGCCTGGAAGATCCGTTCTCGGTGTTCCGCTGCCGTGGCATCATGAACTGCGTAGCGGTTTGCCCGAAAGGCTTAAATCCGACGCGCGCCATCGGTAAAATTCGCGAAATGCTGCTCGCAGATGCAACATAAACGCCTTGTGAGTCAATAAAAAGCGATTGCCACGCAACAAGTCTCGTTTTACTACTTAAATCGTGGCGCTTCGCTTGTTATCATAGGGCTTGTCATAAGGTGCGGCGCGTCGCCGCACCTTATGAGCAGTCAAGTTTAAAAGCCGGTGCTGCGAGTACCGGCTTTTGAGCATGAACTGAGTAAGAATAGCAATTAAGAAATAGCAGTTAAGAAATAGCAGTTAAGAAATAGTAATTAAGTAGGGCTTCCGGCCGTTGGTCGGTGCCGCCGGCACATGTTCCGCCCCGCCGGCAGGGCAATAGCGATGTCGTTGTTTTTTGCAGCGATGCCGATACCACCCCATCAGTGTAGGGTGACCGAGAGATGCAACAAGGCATAATGGAGTTAATGTGGCGTTCCTCTCACGTTAGTGGTGGCAATGTCCACTACGTGGAAGCGCTTTACGAGCAGTACCTCGCCGATCCTGATGCTGTTTCTGACGAATGGCGTAGCTATTTTGACCAGCTACCGAGTTCCGAGGGCAGTGCCTCCCACGATGTTCCACTAAGCCCGACTCGTGATCAATTCTACCAGCTAGGTCGTGAAAGCCGCCCGGGCCGGGTAGTTGCCGCTGCCGATAGCGGTGAGAACAAAAAGCAGGTGAAAGTCCTGCAGTTGATCAATGCGTATCGCTTCCGTGGTCATCAAAAGGCTGATATCGATCCGCTTGGGCTGCGTAATCCTACCCCCGTCCCTGACCTCGATTTATCATTCCATCAGTTGACGAAGGCTGATCTTGATACCGAGTTCCAGACCGGCTCGTTTTTCCTGGGTATTGATAAGGCACCACTGCGTGAGATCGTGGACGCGCTGGAGAAGACGTATTGTCGCTCCATCGGTTGTGAGTTCATGCATATCGTGGACACCGAAGAGAAACGCTGGCTACAACGGCGCTTCGAATCAGTGCGCAGTGCTCCCAAGTTTAGCGATGATGTTCGTAAGCATGTGCTTGAGCGTCTGACGGCTGCTGAAGGTTTGGAAACTTATCTGGCATCCAAATACCCAGGTACCAAACGCTTTGGTCTTGAAGGTGGTGAGGTCTTCGTTCCGATGATGGACGAGCTTATCCAGCGTGCCGGTGGCTATGGCACGAAGGAAGTCGTTATCGGTATGGCGCACCGCGGTCGCCTTAACCTGTTGGTCAATATTCTGGGCAAAAACCCGGCTGATTTGATTGATGAGTTTGATGGTAAGAAGGTGATTGAGCGTGGTTCTGGCGATGTGAAGTATCACCAGGGCTTTAGCTCCAACGTCATGTCACCGGGCGGCGAAGTCCACCTGGCCATGTCGTTCAACCCCTCGCACCTGGAAATTGTCGCACCGGTTGTTGAAGGTTCCGTACGCGCGCGCCAAGACCGCCGCAAGGATCCTGCCGGCGACAAGGTGTTACCCATCAATATTCATGGTGATGCTGCCTTCGCGGGTCAAGGCGTGGTTATGGAGACATTCCAGATGTCTCAGACCCGTGCCTATAAGACCGGCGGCACGATTCACATCGTCATCAATAACCAGGTGGGCTTTACGACGTCCAACCCCATGGATGCTCGTTCGACCGAGTACTGTACCGACATTGCCAAGATGGTCCAGGCGCCCATTTTTCATGTGAATGGTGATGATCCTGACGCCGTTATCCATGCGACCCAAGTGGCGCTGGATTATCGACAGCAGTTCAAAAAAGACGTTGTTATTGATCTGGTCTGCTACCGTCGCCGTGGGCATAACGAAGCCGATGAGCCGTCTGGTACGCAGCCTTTGATGTACGCCAAAATCAAGGATCATGCGTCGACGCGTACGGTTTACGCAAAGCGTTTGGTTGACCAAGGCGTTCTATCTGAAGACGACGCCAAAGCGATGATGGAAACCTATCGCGATGATCTGGTCGCGGGTAACCACGTTGCCAATGCACTGGTTCAGGAACCCAATAAATCCCTGTTTGTAGATTGGGCGCCGTACCTGGGGCATGAGTGGACGGGCGATGCAGATACGTCAATTGATATGAAGCGCTTGCAGCAGCTTGCTGCAAAAATGTGCGAGATCCCGGGTGGGGTTGAAGTGCAGCGCCAGGTTGCCAAGATTTATGAAGACCGACGCAAGATGCAGGCGGGCGGTATGGCAATGAACTGGGGCTTTGCTGAAACGCTGGCCTACGCCACGTTACTTGACCAAGGGCACCCTATCCGGATTACCGGTCAGGATGTGGGTCGCGGTACGTTCTCGCACCGTCACGCTGTGGTTCATAACCAGAAAGATGGCTCTACCTACGTGCCGTTGCAAAACATGGCCGATGGTCAGCCGGCTTTCACCATTCACGACTCCTTCCTATCGGAAGAAGCTGTGTTGGCGTTTGAGTACGGTTACTCCACCACTGCGCCGAATGACCTGGTTATCTGGGAAGCCCAGTTTGGTGACTTCTTCAACGGTGCACAAGTTGTCGTTGATCAGTTCATCTCTTCTGGTGAGAGCAAGTGGGGCCGTTTATGTGGCCTGACGATGCTGCTACCCCATGGCTATGAAGGCCAAGGCCCAGAGCACTCGTCTGCGCGATTGGAGCGTTTCCTGCAAATGTGTGCTGAGCACAACATGCAGGTCTGTGTGCCGACGACACCTGCGCAGATTTATCACTTGCTGCGTCGTCAGGTGATTCGTCCGCTGCGCAAGCCGCTGATTGTTATGTCGCCCAAGTCGTTGCTGCGTCACAAAGAAGCGGTATCGAGCCTTGAAGATCTTGCCCATGGCAAGTTCCAAATGGTGTTGCCGGATCAAGCTGGCCTGACCGCTGAAAACGTAACGCGTGCGATTCTGTGCTCAGGCAAGGTCTACTATGATCTGGCCACATGGCGTGCAGAAAATGAGCGTAACGATACGGTGATCATACGTCTTGAGCAGCTTTACCCCTTCCCGAAAGAAGAACTTCTGGAAGTGCTTCAAGCGTATGGCAATGTGGAAGATATTGTCTGGTGCCAGGAAGAGCCGTTGAATCAGGGCGCTTGGTACTCCAGTCAGCACCACATGCGTACAGTGGCCGATATGCTTAAAGATGGCCTCGGACGCGAGTTGAAATTTGCAGGACGTCCTGCCTCTGCCGCGCCGGCAGCGGGTTATATGTCCGTCCATACTGAACAGCAGCGCCAGCTGGTGGAAGACGCTTTTAATCTGTAAAGCGCCCACCGGATTTAGAGAACACATAAGGGAAACGACATGGCTACCGAGATCAAAGCGCCAACCTTTCCGGAATCCGTTGCCGAAGGTACTGTGGCTACGTGGCACAAAAAGCCGGGTGACAGCGTCGAGCGTGACGAACTGATTGTTGAAATCGAAACCGACAAAGTGGTGCTGGAAGTGGTTGCACCCGAAGCGGGTACCCTGACTGACGTAATGGCCGAAGAGGGCGAAACCGTCGAGTCTGAGCAGGTACTTGGCAAAATTGGTGAAGGCAGCGCCTCGGGCGACAGCGGTAAAAAAGAAGAGAAATCTTCTGATGAGCCGAAAGCCGAGAAAGCCGAACAGCAAGACGAAAAGAAAGAAGAGAAAACAGAAGAGAAGAAAGCCAGCGGCGGCAAGCAGCATGACGTAAAAGCGCCGAGCTTCCCTGAGTCTATCCAGGAAGGCACCGTGGCGGCTTGGCACAAAAAGGTCGGTGAAGCGGTTAAGCGCGATGAAGTGCTGGCCGATATCGAAACCGATAAAGTCGTGCTTGAAGTGGTTGCGCCTGCTGATGGTGCGCTGGCTGAAATCAAAGCCGAAGAGGGCAGCCAGGTAGAGTCTGAAGCGATTCTTGCGGTCTTCACCGAAGGCGGCGGTAGCGACGTAGCAACAGCGGCCGATAAAGAGCCAGCCGCCTCTGCGGACGATGGCGCCAGCGATGAGAAAATGGGCGACAAGATCGTTGCACCGGCTGCGCGCAAGCTGATTGCCGAGCACGACCTTGACGTTGCCAAAATTGAAGGTACGGGCAAAGGCGGTCGTGTTCTAAAAGAAGACGTGCAAAAAGCCGTTAAAGATGGCTCAGCCAAGAAAGGTGCTGCCAAGTCTTCTGCGCCGAGCAAGGCGGCAGCGGCCCCAGCGGCTGTTGAAGGCGAGCGTGTTGAAAAACGCGTGCCGATGACCCGCCTGCGTCAAACGATTGCCAAGCGCTTGGTACAAGCGCAGCAAACCGCTGCCATGCTGACCACGTATAACGAAGTGGACATGACTGAGATCATGGCCCTGCGTGCGCAGTACAAAGATACGTTCTTAAAAGCTCACGATATCAAGCTGGGCTTTATGGGCTTCTTTGTAAAAGCGGCGACTGAAGCACTCAAACGCTTCCCGGATGTTAATGCCTCCATCGACGGCACCGACATTGTGTATCACGGTTACCAGGATATCGGTGTTGCGGTATCCACCGACCGTGGTCTGGTGGTCCCCGTACTGCGTGACACCGACAGCATGAAAATTGCTGATGTCGAAAGAACGATTGTTGATTTCGGTAAGCGTGGTCGTGACGGCAAGCTGGGCATGGACGACATGATCGGCGGCACCTTTACCATCACCAACGGGGGTACGTTTGGTTCTCTGATGTCGACGCCGATTATCAACCCGCCGCAAACGGCTATCCTGGGTATGCACAAAATCCAGGATCGTCCGATGGCTATTAATGGCAAGGTTGAAATTCGCCCCATGATGTACCTGGCACTGTCATATGATCACCGTATGATTGATGGCAAAGACGCCGTACGTTTCCTGGTTACGCTTAAGGAATTGCTGGAAGACCCGGCACGTCTGCTGCTGGACGTCTAAGGTACGTAGACCACGTATCCTTGCGTATTGATATTTCAATACGCGCCACCCTTCTTATGCAGTCGCACACCGCTCTTCTCTCGGCAATGTAAATACGAGAGAAGAGCACCGAGCTAAAGGAGCCAACATGGCTGACAAGTTTGATGTGATCGTTATCGGCGCCGGCCCTGGCGGTTACGTAGCTGCTATCCGCGCAGCGCAAATGGGCCTGAAAGCAGCCTGTGTTGAAAAATGGGTTAACAAGGAAGGCAAGACTGTTCACGGCGGCACCTGCCTGAACGTCGGCTGTATTCCTTCCAAAGCGCTGCTGGAAACGTCACATAAGTTTGTTGAAGCACGTGATCACTTTGCTGAAGTCGGCATCGAGATTGACGCGCCGAAGGCTAACATCGCCAAAATGCTCGAGTTCAAAAACTCGGTCATTAACAAAAACGTTGGTGGCATCAGCGCGCTGTTCAAGGCCAACGGTGTCACTTCGCTGGAAGGTAAAGGTAAGGTTACTTCGTCTACAGAAGTTGAAGTAACTGACCATGATGGCAATGTCACGACCTACACGGCTGACAACATTGTTATCGCCGCAGGCTCCGTACCGGTTGAGATTCCGCCGACGCCGCTGACCGACGACCTGATTGTTACGTCTACAGGCGCACTTGAGTTTACCGAAGTGCCCAAGCGTTTGGGTGTTATCGGTGCCGGTGTTATCGGCCTGGAGCTGGGCAGCGTTTGGAAGCGTTTAGGTTCTGAAGTGACCGTTCTTGAAGCCATGGATAGCTTTTTGCCGATGGTTGATGGCGCGATTGCCAAAGAAACCCAGAAACTGCTCAAGAAACAAGGGCTGGACATCAAACTGGGTGCGCGCGTAACCGGTTCTGAGGTCAAGGACAACGAAGTCGTCGTTAAGTACACCGATGGTGACGGCGAACAGGAAATGACCTTCGACAAACTGATTGTTTGTGTGGGTCGTCGTCCTTATACGCAAGGCGTTATTGCCGACGGCGTAGGCGTTGAGCTTGATGAGCGTGGCTTTATCTTCGTTGATGACCAGTGCCGTACCAATGTCCCAAGCGTTTATGCGATTGGTGACTGTGTACGTGGTCCGATGCTTGCCCATAAAGCGTCTGAAGAAGGCGTTATGGTCGCTGACATTATCGCTGGCCATAAAGCTGAAATGAATTACGACGCCATCCCCAGCGTTATCTACACGTCGCCAGAAGTAGCGTGGGTAGGTATGACGGAACAGGATGCCAAAGCCAAAGGCATTGAAGTCAAAACCGGCTCTTTCCCGTTCTCTGCCAACGGTCGTGCGCTTGCCAACAATGCGCCTGAAGGTATGGCCAAGATTATTGCCGATGCCGAAACAGACCGCATTCTGGGTATGCACATCGTCAGTCAGCACGCGGGTGAGCTGATTGCCCAAGGCGTTATCGCGATGGAATTTGGTTCCAGCGCTGAAGATCTGGCGTTGACCTGCTATGCCCACCCGAGCACTTCTGAAGCCATTCATGAAGCGGCTCTCGCGGTGGAAGGCCATGCAATTCACATGGCCAATCGTAAAAAGCGCAAATAAGCTCAGCGGTAACCACCAAGCGCCACCATAAGGTGGCGCATCACTTTCGGGCATGTTGTAAAATAGCGCGCGAAAGTACGGGGACAACCCGTTTTGAAAACGGGTTGTCGTTCGAGTCACATGCAACCAATGGCATGAATCGATGAACCTTCACGAGTATCAAGGCAAACAGCTGTTTGCTGATTATGGTCTACCAGTGTCTAAAGGCTTTGCCGTGGACACTCCCGAAGAAGCAGTAGAAGCCTGCAAAAAGATCGGCGGCGACATGTGGGTAGTCAAAGCCCAGGTGCACGCAGGTGGCCGTGGTAAAGCGGGTGGCGTTAAGCTGATCAAAGATCCGGCTGAAGCGAAGGCATTTGCTGAGCAGTGGCTGGGCAAAAACCTGGTAACCTTTCAGACTGACGAAAAAGGTCAGCCGGTTGCCAAGATTCTGGTAGAGACCTGCACTGATATCGCCGATGAGCTTTACCTCGGTGCCGTTGTCGACCGCACTACCCGTCGCGTGGTCTTCATGGCCTCGACCGAAGGTGGTGTTGAAATCGAAACGGTTGCTGAAGAGACGCCGGAAAAGATTCTTAAAGCCGAAATTGATCCGCTGGTTGGCGCACAGCCGTACCAGGCGCGTGAGTTGGCGTTTGCTCTGGGCCTGAAAGGCGACCAGGTCAAGCAGTTCACCAAGATCTTCCTGGGCCTATCCAAGTTGTTCCACGACAAGGATCTGGCACTTTTAGAGATCAACCCGCTGGTTATCACTGACGAAGGCAACCTGCACTGCCTCGACGCCAAACTTGGCCTCGACAGCAACGCGTTGTACCGTCACCCGGACCTGCAGGCCATGCGCGACCCTTCCCAGGAAGATCAGCGTGAAGCCGATGCAGCGAAGTGGGAACTGAACTACGTCGCACTCGACGGTAACATTGGTTGCATGGTAAACGGCGCAGGCCTGGCCATGGGCACCATGGACATCGTTAACCTGAGTGGCGGTAAACCGGCTAACTTCCTGGACGTTGGCGGCGGCGCGACCAAAGAGCGCGTAGCAGAAGCGTTCAAGATCATCCTGTCTGACGACAACGTGAAAGCCGTTCTGGTTAACATCTTCGGCGGTATCGTACGTTGCGACATGATTGCTGAAGGCATTATCGGTGCCGTTGAGCAAGTGGGTGTCAACGTGCCAGTCGTGGTTCGCCTGGAAGGTAACAATGCCGAGTTGGGTGCTGAGAAACTGGCGTCCAGCGGTCTGAACATCATCGCTGCTACCAGTCTGACCGATGCGGCTCAGCAGGTTGTTAAAGCGGCGGAGGGCAAGTAATGAGTATCCTGATCGATAAGAACACCAAGGTCATCTGCCAGGGTTTCACCGGTGGCCAGGGCACGTTCCACTCCGAGCAGGCGATTGCCTATGGTACGCAAATGGTCGGTGGTGTTACGCCGGGCAAAGGCGGCCAGGAGCATTTGGGCCTGCCAGTTTTCAACACCGTTAAAGAAGCGGTTGAGAAAACAGGCGCGGAAGCCAGCGTTATTTACGTACCGGCTCCGTTCTGTAAAGACTCAATCCTTGAAGCCGCTAACGCTGGCATCAAGCTGATCGTGTGCATTACCGAAGGCATCGCTACGCTTGATATGCTCGACGCAAAAGTAAAATGCGACGAGCTGGGCGTACGTCTGATTGGCCCGAACTGCCCGGGTGTTATCACTCCGGGTGAGTGCAAAATCGGTATCATGCCGGGTCACATCCACCAGCCGGGCCGCGTTGGTATCGTTTCCCGCTCTGGTACGCTGACTTACGAAGCTGTTAAGCAGACCACTGACCACGGTTTCGGTCAGTCTACCTGTGTCGGTATCGGTGGCGACCCGATTCCGGGTTCCAACTTTATCGACATTCTGGAAATGTTCGAGAAGGATCCGAAAACCGAAGCGATCGTTATGATCGGTGAAATTGGTGGTACGGCTGAGGAAGAAGCTGCCGCCTACATCAAGGATCACGTTTCCAAGCCAGTGGTTTCTTACATTGCCGGTGTTACTGCACCTCCTGGCAAGCGTATGGGCCACGCTGGCGCCATCATTTCTGGTGGTAAAGGCACGGCTGACGAGAAGTTTGCTGCCCTTGAAGACGCCGGTGTTAAAACCGTTCGTTCTCTGGCAGAAATCGGCGACGCACTGAAAGAAGTGACGGGCTGGTAAGCTAGCAAGCGGATCAAAAAGGGGTGCCAAATGGCACCCCTTTTTTGTGTCTGCATGTTGACTGCACCGCCGTCACTTTAACCCTCGACCTCACGCTTGCGGCCTTCAAGAATTTTTCTGAGCAGCGGGCGTCCTGCCATCAGCATAAATACCGGTGCCCCGGCGATCAGATAAAAATAGTAGGTGACAGCACGCCAGATCAAAATGGCGGCTGCCGCGCTGCTTTGGCCCACCATAGGGGCCAGCAGGGCCGACGAGGAGAGCTCGGCGCCCCCAGCGCCGCCGGGCAGCAGGGTCAGCTGGCCAGCCGCCATGGAGAGCATTTGCACCAGGAAGGTCCATGCCCAATCCAGATGTTGTCCAAGGCCGTACAGCGTGACGTAGAGAATGCTGTAGCGCACGATCCAGTGCACGATCCCGAATCCGAAGGCCAAAGCCAGCGCTGAGCGCGGCAACTGAAGGGTTTCGGTAAAGGCCTGTTTGAAGAGAAGGATGCGGCGCACCATGGCATGCTGGAGCCGTGCACTGACACGCATTCGAGACAGTAGGCGGCCGGTCACAATTAGTACGCGGCGATGATAGCGGCCTATGAGAACGACGCCGAGCAGTGCCAGGCATAAGAGTGCCATGGGTACCACCAACATCCATCCTAGCCGAGCATCAATTGAGCGCGTGATGACATAAATCATCATCGCGATCATCGAACAGAGAAAAAACAGCAGGTCAATGATCTGATCTACAGCAAAAATGGCAGTGGTCTGCGCGGGTCGAACGCCACGTCGCGTGAGAAGGGCGATCAGTGTCAATGGCCCACCGCTCCCCCCAGGCGTGGCGCAAATGGCGAATTCAGTGGCCATCACCGTGCCGGTAGCACGCATCAGCCCCATGTTGCCGGCGCGTCCCGCCAGTAGAACACGCAGCTTGGCACCGTTAAGCAGCCAGCAGACCAATATCATGCACAACATCAGCGCAAACAGACCTGGTGGAAATCCGGCAAGTAGATGAATAAGGTCAGTGCCACCCAATAGTATGGGGATGGCCATAACAGCGATGAGACCTGCGGCCAGCAGCCAGAGTGTTCTTTTCATGCGTCTAATTATTCAGGGGTGGGTTTGGCTCTGGGCGAGCGTTTTCAAGGCGGGTGTCCATACGTGATGATAAGGCGCCAGTCTGATCGTGCTGACTGCAATGGCGCTGTAACCAACTGATCTTGGTGGTGGGCCGATAGCCTTCTTCTAACAGGCGACGAATCGTCGTCAGCCAGTAGCGCCTTGAAATAGCATGGCGCATATCCACGGGATGTAGCCCCAGGCGAATCAGAGGTTCGTGGCGATGACGACGCCTAGCCCGCTCATTAACGACCCAAGACATACCGCGCCGCCAGCGGCTGCGTGCGCTCCATACCAGCGAGGGCGCTTTAATCGGTGTGTAGTCTGGCAGAAAGTACAGCTGGCCGGGGTCGCTGGTATAGGTAAACCCCTGGGTTTTTAGTGCCTGCCGTGCGCCTTCGCCTAAAAGCCAAGCGGGCGCAACGAACCCCTCCAGCGGCCAGCCCTGAGCACGAAAAAGTTCGACGCCACGCTGCAAACGCTCAAGTGCCTCAGCGTAGCTGAGCGGATAAAACTCACCTTCATAGGTATAAAGCCGTCGCATGAAGTAGTCGCGCGGCGTGCGGGGGGCGGGCGCATCATCGCAGTGATAGAAACCATGTAACGCCAGTTCGTCTCCGCGCTCCCGGCGTTGATGCAGGAGCTGCAGGAGATCAGTATCTTCAAAGGTGTTGCTGCGATGGTGAAAGTCGGGCACGACAAGCCAGGTCATGGGGATCTCCCCCATGCTGTCGATCTCCTCGACAAAGGCGCGATAGTCCGGCCAGGTGATAGGGGCAATGTCATGGAGTACCAGTGCAAATTCCCTGTTAGCCATGCTGTGCGCTCACCGTTGTCGTATGGCTAATGCCCAGAAGTTCGCGATAGTGCTGCATCACACCCTGCACGACGATATCCCAGTCATGATGGCGTTCTACATGCGCGCGCGCACGACGGCCCATGGCTTTTGCGTCGTTTTCAAAAAGAGCTTGAATGCTGCGTGCCATATCTTCACTGTCCAGTGGTCGACACAACATTCCGCACTCTTCGGGAACGTTTTCGGTCAGCGCACCGGCGCGGGCTGCCACTACCGGAATGCCACAAGCCATGGCTTCCAGCACAATCAGCCCGAAGGTTTCCTGGGTGCCCGCATGTAACAACGCATCGCTACTGGCGAAATAACGTGCAATCTCGGCGGTTGGGCAAAAATGATTGATGATCGTTACGTTGTCGGGAACCTGCGTCGGCATTGAGGAGCCGACCAGCAGCAGATGATAGCGCTGTGCAGAAGGGTCGTCCTGCAGGCGGCGCATTGTCTCCAGCAGGATAGGCAGGTTTTTCTCTTGCGAGCCGCGCCCGGCAAAAACCAGCAGGCGTGTGTCATCATTAAGCCCTAGCTCGACCCTGACCTGCTCATCGCGAAGTGCAGGGCGAAAGGTCGTGAGATCTACGCCCAGCGGCTGAACGCGAACCTCCTTAATACCCAGTCCTTCGAGTCGCTCTGCCATCACACGGCTCGGAGCGAGGACGCGATCATAATGATCATAAAGCCGCGAGATGTAGCCATTGATCAGCGAACGTGACCAGCCCCCCAGCCGATTGCTGATCATGGTGGGTAGGTCGGAGTGGTAAAAGGCTATCAGCGGGATATCAAGCTCACGGGCGCTTGCGATGGCCGCCCAGCCGACGGTATACGGGTCGCCGGCTTCGATCAGGTCCGGACGCACCTCATTAAGCGCTCGCCGCCAGGGACGCCTTGTCAATGGGAAGCGGTAGCCATTGCTGAAAGGCAGTGGGGTTGCGGGCACATCAACACGGTGATCTTGGGTTATATACACATGGCGCTCGCCAGGCACCAGCAGGGTATGGCGAGCATCGGCCAGGGCGTTCAAGCGATGACGCTTGGCATCAAGATAGGTACGTACGCCGCCACTGGAGGGCGCATAAAACATGGTCATGTCGGCAATATGCACTACACCGATACCTCCTCGAACCACTGATAGTTGAGCGGGCGACTTATGATTGCAAACGCAGGGGGCCGCAGGCGCCCCCTGTATAATGTGTCACTTTGATGACCGCTGAGGCAAGCGGCAACAGACTATTGCCTGTCACATTGCCGAGGTCATAAGCCCGCCCATATGGGCGGGCAGGCACTTTAGGCGGGGCGTGCCACCAGCGAACGGGTCTCTTCACGCGCTTCTACCAGCGCAACACGCAGGCTATCGCCCAGTTT
Organism: Halomonas sp. TP35; assembly: GCF_052375975.1. Taxonomy (NCBI): domain Bacteria; kingdom Pseudomonadati; phylum Pseudomonadota; class Gammaproteobacteria; order Oceanospirillales; family Halomonadaceae; genus Halomonas; species Halomonas sp. TP35. Next base: position 106,808 of record NZ_JBQSUZ010000007.1, read on the forward strand.
ATAGCGCTCTTCACCCTCGATCTGAATGCGTCCCTCTTTATCATCGATAGCCACTTTGTCGCGGTCGCTATGCATCAAGGGAGCTGGAACAAACGCGGTAGCGCCATTCTCAATCAGGCGTACGCGCATACCGCCACGGTTAATCGCCATAATGTCGGCTTCAAACGTGTCCTGGTTCTGCGCCGCAGGCGTTAAGAAGCGCACGTAGAGCCAGTCTTTCACATCACGCTCGGCCATCCGGTTTAGGCGGCGGCGCTCGGTGAGCTGCTCGGTTAACGCTTGGCTTGCTTCTGCCGGGGCCTGTTCGCTTTTCAGTACGCGTTTGATCAAACGGTGATTGACCATATCGCCATACTTACGAATCGGCGATGTCCAGGTCGCGTAAGCAGCCAAGCCAAGGCCAAAGTGCGGGCCGGGCTGAGCAGACATGCTGGTAAAGCCCTGGAAACGACGCAGACGGGCATCCAGCCAAGCGTCATCGCGGCTCTCAAGCGCGCGCTTAAGCTCTTTGTAGTGATCCAGTTCCGTTAACGCTTCACGCTCAACGGTAATCTCCTGGCTTGCCAGGAACTCTTGCGCCGCCTCGGCTTTTTCGGGCTCAAAGGCACGATGCACGTTAAAGATACCGTGGCCGATGTGGCTTGCCAGGAAGTCCGCGCAGCAGGCGTTGGCCGCAATCATCGACTCTTCAATCATGCGGTTGGCGATACGCCGGTCTTCGGTATTGATCGCCAGCACATTGCCTGCCGCGTCAAGCTCAAAAACGTAATCGGGACGATCTTTAAAGACCAGTGCGTGCTCGTTGCGCCAGGCGGTACGTGCTTCGGTGAGTTCTTGCAGCGCAGTAAGCTGCTCGGCGATGTTATCTTCGGGTGCCCAATCGCCTTGACCGTCAATCCAGTCAGAAACGCGGTCATACACGAGCCTGGCATGCGATTTAACGTTCGCCGCGAAGAAGCGGTAGTCACCCAGGCTGCCGTCGGCATTGATAACCAACGTGCAAGCGAGTGTCGGGCGCTCTTGGCCTTCCCGTAGCGAGCACAGGTCATCGGCCAACTGTTCCGGCAGCATGGTCACGTTTTGGCCCGGCAGGTACACGGTGAAGGCGCGGGTACGTGCTTCCAGGTCAGCGGCATGCCCCTCTTCTACATAGGCAGTGGGGTCCGCAATCGCGACGCTTAGCTGCCAGCCGCCCTCTGCGCGTTTGCTTACGTGTAGCGCATCATCCATATCGCGGGTTTTTTCACCGTCGATAGTGAAGAAGGGCTGCTCGGTAAGGTCTTCGCGGGTCAGGCCTTCTTCGTGTAATGGCCATTCGGTGCCCGCATCGGGGCAGTCCTGTTCCAGCGCGTGACGGGCAAGTGTGACGCGCCATGGCACCGCAGGGTCGTCCGACTTGGCGACCAACTCATCAATTTGGGCAAAAAAGCCGCGGTCATTCTCTTTAAGCGGATGGCGAACCAGGCGGGCAACCACCCAGTCACCATCGGCAATGCTGGCTTCATCCAGGCTGTTTTTGATACGTGACTTGATCACATTACGAATAGAGGGGTGATCAGGGACGACGGCCAAACGATCTTCGCGCTTTTGAACACGCGCCACAAAGCGGTCAAGACCGGCTTCAATCAGCTTTTCAGGCTCAACCGATTTCTTGTCACCGTTTTCGTGAATCACCGCTTCTACGCGGTCACCGTGAATCACCTGCTTCATCGCGGGAGGCGGCACGAAGTAGGATTCACCGTTATCGGTTTCGAGAAAGCCAAAGCCTTTCTCGGTGGCTTTAATCACCCCTTCAGCGCGCGGGGTGGTATCACGAATTTGTTGCTTGAGCTGAGCAAGCATAGAATTATTCTGAAGCATGAGATCAATCAGTTGGCGAGAGTAGCTTGCCACTATACGGATTCCCAGGGGCTGCGCCAATTATCCGCCGTGGAAGTTGATGTTAGTTAGATAGTATCTTAGATAGTATCAAGGTGTTACATAGCCCGAGGAGGATCGGTTAAGCTGATGTTTCATTAATGGAGAGCGCACGTTATGACACCACGGCTGATTGTTTCTGATCTTGATGGCACCCTATTGGGGCGCGACCATCGCTTGCACGAAGATACCATTGAGGTCTTGAGAACGTTGGTCAACCAGGGGCATCTCTTGGTGCTTGCATCAGGACGCCACTATGCCGATATGCGTGTTTTTAGAGATCAGCTCAATGTTCCCATCCATTTAATCAGCAGTAATGGTGCCTATACACACGACCCTAACGATCAATTACTGGCGGCCTACCATGTCGGTTCCCCTCAGGCTGCCGCGTTGATTAAATTGCCGCGCCCGGACAATGTACGGTTAAGCCTTTACCTGGACGATGCCTGGTACATAGATGCTGAGTCGCCCAGCCATTTGGAAATGCATGCAGCCACGGGATTTGTCTACCAGGTGGTGCCGCCGGAGAAGATGCCTACCGAGGGGATCGGTAAGGTGCTTTACGGCGGGCGCCCCGATGCGCTGTTAAAGGTCGAAACCGCCATCCGCGAAATTAATGATGGCTCGCTTCACGTGACCTATTCAACCAGCGATTCGTTAGAGATTATGGCGGGAGGCGTCAATAAGGGAGTAGCTTTGTCGGCGCTGCTCAAGCGCCTCTCGGTTGCACCTGAAGACTGCCTTGCTTTTGGCGACAACCTCAACGACGTTGAGATGCTAAGCTTGGTGGGAGAGCCGCACTTCATGATTAACTCACACCCAGAAATGGCCGGCAGGCTAAACGCCGCGCGGCAGATAGGCCACCACGGCGAGGCGGCCGTCGCTGTGCTGTTACGCGAGCGATTTGCACTCTGAAAGCGACATTAAAAAGAAGATTCGTTAGCGTCAGTCCCATCATTAGTCGAAGGGGGCTTGAGATACCCGGTCCCCTCGACCATCATCATGGCCCCAGAACGACAACAACGTAGGGCCAAAGCCGCTGCAATGACGACACCCGCTGCTACCTTGATTGTGGTCGATGACGATCCGGAAATTCGTGAGCTGCTTGCTGATTATCTGGGTCACCACGGTTATCGCGTTTTCACCGCCGATGGCGCCGAGGCGCTGCATGCTCTGCGCTTGGAGTGTTCTCCCGACTTGCTGATTGTCGATTTAATGTTGCCCGGCGATGACGGCTTCACCATCTGCCGTGATGTGAGAAAGCATAGCGATGTGCCGATTATTATGCTCACGGCCAGTGCTGATGAGACAGATCGAATTCTCGGCCTGGAGTTAGGTGCTGATGACTACCTGAGCAAGCCATTTAACCCCCGCGAGCTTTTAGCGCGTATTAAAGCGGTATTGCGGCGTACGCGCAGTGATGCGGCGCCTATTCCCACAGGGCAAGCGCGTTGGGTGGGTTTTGGTCAGTGGCAGTTGGATCGCATGACGCGAGAGCTGATTGACGAGAAGGGTGAGCGTACCTCGCTCTCAGGGGCCGATTTTCAACTACTTCAAGTGTTTCTGGAACACCCTGCCACGGTGCTCTCGCGGGATGATCTCTATGCGCTGACCCGGGGGAGAGACGCGCCGCCGCTTGATCGCTCCATTGATGTTCACGTTTGTCGCCTTCGCCAACGGCTGGGCGAAGATGCTCAGCATTCGCAACTGATCCGCACGGTGCGAGGGGCGGGCTATGTGTTAACCGCCCAGGTAGATGCACTAACGTGAAAGCGGCAGGATGGAGAGGCATTAGGCGTAGGCTGGCCCGCAGGCTGCCCGCCTCTCTGCGCGGGCGTTTTGTCATTATCATGATCGCTGGGGTGCTGGTGGCTCAAGGCGCCAGCTATGCGCTTTGGAGTTCTCAGGTACGATCCAGCCATTTGGCTCAGCTTGATGAGCTGTCCACTAACATGGCCTTTAGCATCGCCTCCACCATGCGGTTCTTCCGCTCGCTACCCGTTGAATACCGCCATATTGTGCTGGATCAGCTACGCAATATGGGCGGGACGCGGTTTTTTGTGAGCGTTAACGAGCGCCGACTCATGGTCAACGATATTGGCTCGGGGCTGGAAAAAGAAGTTGTCGTTAACAACGTACGTTCGGTGCTCACTCGCGAGCTTAATATTGACGATGTCGTCGTCGAATTTTCGCGTCCGGAAAATCTGCGCGTACTCAATAACGAGGTGCTTCTTTATGACCTGCCGCCCCGTTGGGGGCAGCACAGCCTGATGATGGAGCCGCTATCGCCGCCCATTTTAGTCGTACAGTTAGAGCTTTCACCCGGCACCTGGCTTTACGTTGCCACGCTCTTGGGCGTGCCCGATATTTTTAGCGGCTATCGCTGGCTTTCTGAAGAGCGTTTGCTGGTAGGGCTTTTGGTACTGCTGAGCGTGTTGGCGCTTTCGTTACTGGGCATTACCAGCGTGACCCGGCCGCTGGCACGGCTTTCACGCGCGGCTAGGCAGTTGGGAGATGACCTTGATATTCCCCCCTTAAAGGAGAGCGGCCCCAAAGAGGTGGCGGCCACTGCCATTGCATTTAATCGAATGCAGCGACGCATACGTGAGCAGATTGAGGAGCGCGAGCGGCTGTTCTCCGCTATTTCTCATGACCTAAAAACACCGATCACCCGCATGCGCCTGCGTGCCGAGATGCTGGATGACACGCTCCAGCGTGAGCGTTTTTGTGCTTCTCTGGACGAATTGGATAGTTTAGTAAAAGGCGCACTGGCATCGGTAAAAGGGCTGGACCTGCATGAAGAACCCGTGCCTGTCTCCCTGGAGCAACTGCTTGAAGAACTGGCCGAGGCGCTTAGCTTGCAAGGTGGGGAGGTCAAGATTGAGCGCCAGAGTGCCGTCAACATCGCGCCGATTGTTGTCAAGCCTCTAGCGCTGAAGCGCTGCCTGGCCAATTTACTTGAGAACGCGATTTTTTACGGTAAGCAGGCGGATATCTATCTGTTTAATGAGGAGGAAAGCGTCACCTTACAGATACGCGATTACGGCCCGGGCATTCCTGAAAAGCAGTTAGAGCGCGTGTTTTCGCCCTTTGTAAGGCTGGAGCCTTCACGTAGCCGCCATACCGGTGGTAGTGGCCTAGGATTAGGCATTGCCAAGCATATCGCCCGGGCACACGGTGGCAATATTCAGCTCGCCAACCATGCTGAACAAGGCTTAATCGTGACCCTTACGCTACCGCGTCAGGAAACTATTACGGGTTTGTAATAAACCTCCAACACTATGCAGCACTCGGTAACTCACGTTGCTGCTTTTCCTGGAGTAACCTTCTAAAGGCCGAACGTCCGAGAGGACAATAACAATATCAGGAGCGACGCAATGCCGATGTTTAAGAAAACCACCCTCGCCCTCGCCTTAGCCGGGGCTACACTTGCCGCGACAGCTCATGCCGAAGAAGTCGAAGTACTTCACTGGTGGACTTCCGGTGGCGAAGCTCGCGCTGCCAACGTGCTTAAAGAGCTAATGGAAGCTGAAGGCTACGGCTGGCAGGATTTTGCTGTCGCCGGGGGCGGTGGTGAAACGGCGATGACAGTGCTCAAGTCGCGTGCCATGTCCGGCAATCCTCCCTCAGCAGCTCAAATCAAGGGGCCTGAAATCCAGGAGTGGGGCGAGCTGGGTCTGTTAGGTAATCTTGATGACGTCGCGGGCGCCGAAGGCTGGGATGAACTGCTGCCTGAGGTTGTCGCCAATATCATGCGCTATGACGGTCAGTATGTGGCGGTACCTGCTAACGTCCATCGGGTGAACTGGCTATGGGCCAACCCCGAAGTGCTGGACGCCGCTGGGGTTGAAATGCCAACGACGCTGGATGAACTGTTTGTCGCAGGAGAGGCCATTCGCGAGGCGGGCTTTGTGCCGCTGGCGCACGGTGGCCAAGCCTGGCAAGACGCTACGGTATTTGAAAGCGTGTTATTAGGTGGTCAAGGCAGTGAGTTTTACCAAGCGGCGTTGGTGGATTTAGATCCGGAAGCGCTGGGCGGCGATCAAATGATCGAGTCGCTGGAAGACTTCAAGCGTCTGCGTGAGCTAATGGATGAAGGTATGCCTGGACGTGACTGGAATATTGCCACTGCGATGGTGATTGAAGGCGCGGCAGGCATGCAGTTGATGGGTGACTGGGCCAAAGGAGAGTTTACCGCGGCGGGGCTGACAGCCGGTGAAGACTATCTGTGTGCAGCGGCACCCGGCACTGAAGACGCATTTACCTTCAACATTGATAGTCTAGCCATGTTCCGGGTGACGGATGACGGCGAGCGTGAGGCACAACAGGCATTGGCACGTTTGGTACTTGAACCTACTTTCCAGGAAGCCTTCAACCTGGCGAAAGGCTCAATCCCAGCGCGTCCTGATCTGGAGATGAGCGAGTTCGATAGCTGTGCCCAGCAGTCGCTGGCCGATTTTCAGCGCACCGCTGAAGAGGGCGGTTTAGTGCCCAGTATGGCGCACGGCATGGCCGTTCGTGCGGATGTACAAGGGGCTATTTTTGACGTAGTAACTAACTACTTCAATAGCGCTGATATGACCGCTGAAGAAGCCGCTGAACGTATGGTGAGCGCAGCGCAAGCGGCCTCATTCTAACGCACTTTTCGCTTGGCTTAGCCTGACTCAGGTAGGGGGCAGGCAATACCGCCAGGAAATGCTGTAGGGCGCCGCCGCAACGGCGGCGCTTGAGTTTACGGGTAAGCCACTTCTTTTTATAAGAGTTACCTCCCCATGAAAAATACCTCTGCGCTGCGCTTAGGGCCTGGTGCCAAGCGGTCAACATCTTCTGGTGGTTTGCAGGCGTGGCTTCCGCGCCTGGTGTTGGCGCCGTCGGTAGCGATTTCGCTGTTTTTTGTTTACGGCTTTATGCTGTGGACCTTCGTGCTCTCGTTGACCAGCTCGCGCATGCTGCCCAGCTACGATTTTGTAGGTTTTGGCCAATATGCCCGTTTAATGGCGAATGATCGCTGGTGGGTTGCCTCCACTAACTTGATGATATTTGGCGTGCTGTTTGTGGCCATTTGTCTGGTGATCGGTGCGTTTTTGGCCATTTTACTGGATCAAAAAATTCGCCAGGAAGGCGCACTGCGCACCATTTATCTCTACCCTATGGCGCTGTCATTCATCGTCACTGGCGTGGTGTGGAAGTGGTTGCTTAACCCGCAGCTGGGTATTCAAGCGATGGTGCAGAGCTGGGGTTTTGAGTCCTTTCGCTTTGACTGGATTATTGACCCGGATATGGCGATCTACACGCTGGTCATTGCTGCCGTATGGCAGGCATCCGGGTTTGTCATGGCGTTGTTCCTGGCCGGGTTGCGCGGCATCGACGACAGCATTGTCAAAGCGGCTCAGTTAGATGGTGCAAGCCTGCCGCGCATTTACTGGCGTGTGGTGATGCCCTGCCTGCGCCCGGTGGTATTTAGTGCCGTAATGATTTTGGCGCATATTGCGATCAAAAGTTTTGACCTGGTAATTGCACTGACCGGCGGCGGGCCTGGGTACGCGACCGACTTACCGGCCACCTTTATGTATGCCCACGCGTTTAATCGCGCCCAGATTGGATTGGGGTCTGCGAGTGCCATGCTCATGCTCGGGGGCGTGCTGGCGATTTTGATTCCTTATCTCTACTCCGAATTAAGGAGCCGTAAGCATGGATAATGTCATTCGTCGCCAAACCTTCGCGGCACGGTTGGGTCGTGTTGTGCTGTATGGCGTGCTGATTCTTGCTGCCCTGTTTTATATCCTGCCGCTTATCGTGATGCTGATGACCTCGGTGAAGCCGCTAAGTGAAATCAGCGCCGGAACACTTTTATCGTGGCCACAAAATCCGACGCTCGCGCCCTGGACAAAAGCCTGGGGAGAAGCCTGTACCGGCATGCGCTGCGATGGCGTCGGCGGTTATTTCTGGAACTCCTTTGCAATTGTTATTCCCGCGGTATTGATCTCAACCACCGTCGGCGCCCTTAATGGCTACGCGCTCACCAAATGGCGCTTTAAGGGATCCGAATTGGTGTTTGCGTTAATGCTGTTCGGCTGCTTCATTCCCTTCCAGGTGGTGTTGCTGCCCATGGCGCAAACCCTGGGTTGGCTGGGCATTTCCAGCTCACGTGCTGGCTTGATACTGGTGCATGTGGTGTTTGGTATTGCGTTTACCACGCTCTTCTTCCGTAACTTTTATGTGGGTATTCCCAACGAGCTTGTGTCGGCTGCGAAGTTGGACGGCGCCGGATTCTTCCGCATTTTCTGGCGAATCCTGCTGCCGGTTTCTGCACCGATCATCGTCGTCTCGGTGATTTGGCAGTTCACTCAAATCTGGAATGACTTTTTGTTTGGCGTGGCCTTTTCGGCCCACAACACTCAGCCCGTGACCGTAGCGCTTAATAATCTTGTCAACACTTCCACCGGCGTACGTGAATATAACGTCGATATGGCAGCAGCGATGATCGCAGCGCTACCCACCCTGGTGGTGTACGTACTGGCAGGCAAATACTTCGTGCGTGGGTTAACCGCTGGCTCCGTCAAAGGCTAGTTCTGAGAAGAGCCTGATAACAAAACAGGGTGTTTTTTATGTCGACATTAGAAATTCGCAACGTTCGTAAAGAATTTGGCAGCGAGCGAGTGCTGAAAGACGTCAGTATTTCGATTAATTCCGGTGATTTTTTGATTCTGGTCGGGCCTTCTGGCTGCGGCAAGTCCACGCTAATGAACGCGATTGCCGGGCTTGAGCCGGTGACCAGCGGCCATATTTTGATTGATGGCGAAGACGTCACCTTTAACACGCCTGCCGAGCGCGATATCGCCATGGTGTTTCAGTCCTATGCGCTTTATCCCAGCATGACCGTGCGCCAGAACATTAGCTTCGGGTTAGAGATGCGTAAAGTGCCCAAAGCCGAACGCGAAGCCTCGGTAGAGCGCGTGGCAGACTTATTGCAAATCACTCACCTGCTGGAGCGCAAGCCTGCCCAGCTTTCCGGGGGGCAGCGCCAGCGGGTGGCGATGGGGCGGGCGCTGGCGCGGGAGCCCAAGGTCTATCTGTTCGATGAGCCGCTTTCTAACCTGGATGCCAAGCTGCGCGTTGATATGCGCACTGAAATCAAAAAGCTCCACCAACGGCTGGGCACTACGATTGTTTACGTTACTCATGACCAGGTAGAAGCAATGACGCTGGCCGACTGCATTGCCGTCATGCGTGATGGCAATATCCTCCAGCTTGGCAGCCCTGATGAGGTTTATAACAATCCGGTCGATATGTTCGTGGCGGGCTTTATGGGGTCGCCCTCCATGAACTTTATTCGCGCGATGCTGGAAAAAGAGCATGACCGCTACCAGCTGCGAATTGCAACACCAGGTGAGACGGACTTGCTGCTTCCCTGGCCTGAAAACCGTGTGACGGCCGATATGGCCGAGCGTCTAAATCAACCGGTCATTCTTGGCCTACGCCCGGAACACTTCAGCGAAGAGGATGTACGTTTAACGGCGCAGGCTGAGGGCACACTGCTCAACGCAAATATCAGCGTGGTAGAGCCGACCGGCGCGGATATCCTGCTGCGGTTGCCGCTGGGCGAGCAGGAAGTTACTGCCCGCGTTGGTCCTAAATGCCCGGTTGTCGCCGGAACGCGCCTGGCGCTGCGTATTGATATGGAACAAGCCATTCTGTTTGATGCGGTGAGCGAGCAGCGAATCGCTTAGCCAGTGGCTACTCCCTGGTCCGTGTGGCCGGGGCAGGCTCTTTATCCAGCCGTTTGATCTGGCGCCAGAGGTCCTGGCGCAGGTCGGCCATTCTGGGTTGCTCTTCGGGTATGAAGGCTACCGGGCGGCAGAGGCGCTGGGCGCGTAGCCCCAAACGGGCGCTAAGCAGCCCGGTGGCCAGGCCTTGGCTTGCGCGAGTGGAAATTCGGCCAGCCAGGTGCAGCGAGAGCATATCCATACTGGCATCGGCGGCGAGTTCGCTTACGCCTGCAAACGCCATGTTGCGCAACACATTTCTAAACAGACGTAAGCGGCTGGCGTAACCAAGTTCCAGGCCGTAAAGCCGGCATAACCTGTCGACCATGGCGAGACTGCGCCAGGCTACCAGCGCCATATCCACCAGCGTAAGGGGGCTGATCGCCACCATAATGGCGGTTTCCCCAGACATACGGGTTATCAGACGCTGCGCCTCACGATCGCGGGGTGCCAGCAAGTGGTGGCGCAGCAGCGCCTGAACTTCCTCTCCGTTATGATGCGGCTCACAGGCGCGCTCAAACGCTTGCCAGTGAGGGTCGTCCGCTGAAAGCTTTAATTGCTGGCGAAGCGCTTCGGCCATTTTCTTTGCCTGATGGGGCGAGCGTTGGGGCAGTTCAGCTAAATCGCTACGCAGTCGATCATGGCGTTTCAGACGCCTTAATCGGCCGAGTTCTCTGATCAGTGACATGCCCCCTAAGCCAATCAGACTGATGCCAAACAGCTGCCACGCCAAATTCATCCACGCTGACTGGGAAAGCGCATCGGGAATGCCGGTGGCCAGTTCGATGATGCCCAGCGTGGCTCCACCTGCCAAGGCAAACATTAACCCCCAGCGGCGTTTGCGTGGGGCGCCCAGGCTGGTAGCGGGCAACGCCTGTTCCTCGGCCGCCGTTATAAGGGGCTGGTCATCGTCGGTTGCTTCAAAGCGCTGCTGCTGGCGTAGGCGGGTCTCCTGCTCGGTAGCCGTGTCGGGCGTATCGTGCAGGCGAAAATTACGCCGTGGCTGTGGGTCAGTCATGCGAGTTTATCTCCAATCAGCCAATCAATGGCGGCGTCCATTCGAATATGTGTCAGTGCATCCGATGTCGATGGCATGGGTCGAAAGCTGGGGAAGTCAAAGCCCTGGTGCTGCCAGAAGTCGGCATTGGGCAGGCGGGTCGGGACATCGCCTGGGTAAACCAGCACGTCTTCGCCCTCAAGCGTTGTGCCGCGTAGCGCCGAGGAGCGTTTTCCATCCTGCAATACTTCGCGTGCCTCGGTGGCCCGAATAGCCGCAAGCGACAGCGCTTTTACCGGCACGTTGGCAAAGCGTAAATCCTTCAGCGGTTCGGCTAGCAGCGCTTCCAGTAACTGTACAACATGGCTGTGCTGGTCTGGCGTTACGTGATCCGCTTTGGTGGCGGCGATGGCCAAACGGTCAATTTTGGGTGCGAACAGACGCGATAGCAGGCTGCGTTTGCCGTAGTCGAAGCTTTGCATTAATTGACGCAGTGCACGGGAAAGGTCCTCAAACCGTTCAGGACCGGCGTTCAGTGCACCCAGTACATCGACCAGTACAATCTGACGATCAAAACGCCTGAAATGATCACGATAGAAGGGCTTCACCACCTGTTGCTGATAGTAGCGAAAACGGGCAGCAAGTGTGGCGTAAAGGCTGCTTTGGGGCAGGTTGTTGAGCATTTCCCTGGAAGCATCAAGATGGGGCAGAGGGAAGAACTGCAGTACCGGGGCGTCCGCCAGCTCACCGGGAAGCAAAAAACGCCCTGGTTGAAGGTCCGAAAAGCCCGCTGCCTTGGCACGACGAAGCCCTTGCGCATAGGCATCAGCCAAGTGCGCCAGTTGCGCTTCGTCCGCTTCAGCAGCGGGGTCTAAAGCTTTCACCGCGTCTAACCACTCGCTGAAGAGTGCGCGCCGCTGCTCGCCTTCCAACAAGGGCTGGGCCTGGCACCAGCTGTAAAAATCGTGCTGCAGCAGCGGTAAATCGAGCAGCCATTCGCCCGGGTAATCAAACAGGTCCAGAGTTAAATGGGCGATATCCGGTGACAGCCAGCCGTTTTGCGCAGGCCGATAGCGCAACTGCAGGCGTAATTCGCTGATGCCCCGTGTCGGTTCGGGCCAGCGCGGCGGCGTATCGCGCAGTGCTGCCATGCCCGGGTCGTAGGGGAAGCGGGGGACGCCAAGATCGGGTTGATTAAGCCGCTGTGCGCCCAGTAAGCGGCCATCTCGGGCGGCGGGCAGTAAATCCAGCCTTGCCTCGACGCCCGCATGACGTAGCTGGTTCACCAACGAGGTTAAAAACGCCGTTTTGCCCGCTTGTGATAGCCCTGTTACCGCTAAGCGCAGCTGACGGTCTCGGCCTCGTTCCAGTAAGTTACTCAGTTCGCGGCTTAACGGCTGGCGCATCCTGGCGTTCCTTTTGTTAATCCTGAATTCAGAAGTCATGGGGCCGTGGCCGTAAGCGGCTCACGTAGTGAGCGAACATTAGTGGCTGGCGGCGTTGCAAACGTAATGGCTAATTTGGTTGCTAGCATAGTGAATAGCATAGCCAAGGGTTGATGAACCGTGCATTAACCGCGACTTAGCGTTGTCCCCAGCAGGTGCTGGGCGCCTGGTACCAGCCACACCGGGTCAAGGCGCGTGTTGGCGGCTTCAATGCACAAAAAATGGCGCGCGGCGTCAGCAGGTGTGTCGCCGGGAGGGTTCGCACCGGGGTGCCACACCACGGTTGAATCACTTGACTGCTTGGCAACGCGCAAGCGGCGCACGCCATCATCTAGAAGCACGGCTTCATTGCTGTGATAAATTCGGTCGATGCCGCCACGGATAGCCAGCGTGCCTTGTTGCTCGGACTCCGCAAAATCACGCAGCTTGTCCAGGTAACGGGCGCCCGCAAGACCTTCCACACGACACTGATGCACGTCATCAACGGCTAAATAGGTGTGCAGCGCACCGCTGGTTTTAACCGGCGTATCGCCGATATTTTCACTGATAAGCTCAACATTTAAGCGTTGCGCGTTGGCCTGAACCACCACGCGTGCGGTGAGTTGGTTGTGCAGAGGGTGCTCGGGAGAAAGGTGCACCTCAATTCCCTCTGCGTGCTCATCAACGGCGTCCAGCCGCCAACTGGCTTGGCGAGCCAAACCGTGGAATGGGCCGTCGCGTTCAGGACTTTCGTCGGCGTAGCGCTCGTCTGCAAACCAGGGCCAGCATAATGGGATACCGCCGCGTATAACGTCGGGCGTTGCGGGCGGTGTCGGTGTTACCCAAAGCCAGCCGGTATCATTGGCAGGTTTGAAGTGAAGCACTTGAGCGCCTTGTAGGCTAATGGCAAGCTCGCCCCAGGGCATATTGAAAAGAGCGACATTGCGTCCTTCCCACGTCGCTATTTGCTGGCCGTCTACGCTAGCCATAAGAGTTACGAGTGAATCAGGGGTCATCAGCGTTCCTTAAAAGGGTGTGTATCAAATCAGGCAGGATTGTCGCGCTGTGTGCTATGGTAGGACAAGCATAATGAGTAGGTAAAACGCCTAGGTTGGCAGGTAAGAGACATAGGTAAAACCCTGAAAAGTGGATATCAAGGAGGCACTATGGGCTTTATTGCGTGGTTAATTATTGGTGGTTTGGCTGGCTGGATCGCTGGCAATATCATGCGCGGCGGCGGTTTCGGCATCCTGGGCAATATCGGTGTGGGTATCGTTGGAGCCGTGTTAGGTGGCTTTTTGTTTAGTTTGCTAGGCTTGCAGGCGGGCGGCTTTATTGGCTCGCTAGTGACCGCTACGGTAGGGGCTGTCGTACTGCTGTGGGTTATTAGTAAAGTGCGAAGCGCGTAGCGTTAAATAAAAGACGTCGTGCTTAAGCGGCGCACTGGTTCGATATCATTTGCTGCCCGGCCTTGTGTCGGGCAGTGTCGTTTTGCACCAATCGGTCAGTTTAGCTATCGGTCTTGCCACCACTTTCCGTTACACTAAGGCGCTTTGCTCTAGCGCACTGCTGGTAGATTTTTTGTTTCGAGGTGTCTCTTGGTCGACGCGTTAAACGCTTGGTGGGCCCAACAGCTGGTGCTGTGTGATTGGGCATTTACCCCGCATCCGCTCTCGGTGGATACGCAAGCTGCTGAGCAGCGTTTGCTGCAACTGGGTATTACCAGCCGTAACGAGCTGGCCGAACAGCTTTTTCATGCGTTAGGCGCTTCGACAGGAGAAGCGGACCGCTTATTGGGCGCGCTTGAGTGGTCGGCGTTGGCCGGGGCAGCAGGGTGGTTAAATGCCGATCAGGCTCATGCCTGGGCGCACCATGTTATCCGCCGTATTACCGCTGACTACAGCGATTTACGTGGCTGGCTTTCAGAGCTGCGCCGGGTGCTGGGCGCCAAGGGCTGGGAAACCGGCGCGGATGATCGTTTTATTGACGCCTGCCAGGCACTCTCAGCACTGGAAAGCGAAGACGAAGGGATTACCTGGCAAAGGCTTGAGCATACGCTGGCACAGTTGCCCGCACCGGCGCCGTTATGGCCCCAAGCGGCAGAAGCGCAGGTGTGGCGTTTATGTGCGCTGTTTCGCCCCGTTATTAGCTACCCCGCAGACCGAGCCGATTGGCCGGAAGCCGGCCAATGGCTTGAACGCATTTGGCAGATCAATGACCGCGAGCAGCTACTCGAAGTGGCGCTATGGCTGAGCGCTCAGGGAGAGCGTCAGCGCTGGGATATTGAAGCCCGTGAGCTGCTGGGGATGGATAACGCCCAACGGCTTGCTTGGCAGCAGGATGAAATAGAAGACTCGCCCTACGCGGGTGTCCTCAACGCGTTTGTAAGCCAAGGGGAGCCGCTTGAGTGGGCCGCGTGGGACTGGCTACGGCTGGTGGAGATTGCCTGGGCCGGTGCTTGCTGTGGTTGGTTAAGTCAGGCAGAAGCGGATGATCTTGCATGCCACGCAGCGGACCTGATGAATCATCGCTACCACGACTGGCGCGCTATTCTAAAAGCCTATATGCGCGGTCAGAGCCTTTTTGAGGGTGTCGACCGACGCGATATGACGCCCAACCCTCATCACGTCTTACTGCTCAACGCCGCGCATAGCCCATGGGCCTGCCCGCCCTCTACACTGTTGAATGAGACGAGTCGCCAAGCATCACAACAGCGTGTCAAAGCGTGGCGCAATACGTCCCATCACTGGCTGCTGGCGTTAGCGGGGGTACGTGAACCCGATGTCATGCTGCGCCAGCTAAACCCCGGTGCACCCATTGCCGAGCAGCGCCGAGCAGATGCCGCGCTTTACCTTCAAGAGTCGCTTGGCCTGCATGCGGATGAGGGCCCCGCTGTTCTCGCCCGTTACTGGTTGCCTGCCCAGGCACATCATCTTAATCAGTTAGCGGCCGATGCGGTGCACGGCGTGTTGCCGCCATCACACACGCTGTTTGGTCAGCCCGCGTCAGACGAGTTGAAGCAGCGTAATGCGGTGAAGGGTGTCAGCCGTCATGCGGCAACGATCCATATGGCGGAAAAGTTTGCCTTCTATTTGCACATGTCGCTGGATAGCGGGTTATTCGAGCGTGAGCCGCTGCTTGCTTATGCCCGTGAACTGCGTAGCTGTTTGTGTCGTTTTTACCCTAACCCCAAGCGGTTGCTGGAAGCCTGGTTTGCCTGGGAAAGCTGCTTACCGGAGCCTGAGCATACCTCGTTAATTAACGAGATTGCTTGGCACCTGGAAGATCCAGGGAGCCTCTTTTACTGGCTGGACTGGCGCCCCGATGCCTGGTGCGAGCCAGGCGGACGGCCAACGCTTACCCATTTTACGGCCATGTCACTGGTTGGGCCGCTTAATAGTGCCGTGTGGAGTGAGCCTCAGCCAGAAAGCGCGCGCGAGTGCGCGGACATTAAAGAGTGGGTGGAGAGTCACTATCACTTGAGCAGTGCCGCCGATATGCAAGAGTTTCTAACCTTTATGTTGGAAGCTGGCGACCGCCAGGAGTATCAGATCAACTATGCGCCCTATACGCTGAACCCGGAGCGTCTAGAGGCGGAAATCGCGATTCTGGAATCGGGAGACTGTGCCGAAGAAGATCGTCACCATCTGCTTCGCCTACGGCGTGTGCAGGGTAATGAAGATAGCTGTAATGATGTTGACATGGCCGCATGGGATATTGCTCAGCTTGTCGATTTGGCGATCGCTGCCCGGCAGTTGGGTTGGCTGGAAAGCCAGGCATTTGCCGAGGTTCTTGACCGTGCGTGCCATTTGGCGGCTGATCACTATGCTGGCTGGCAAGAGTATGCCGCAGGAATGTATGCTGGATTCTCGTTTTTTATGGGTGAAACACCCGAACGTGACAGCTTTTTAGCCGG
The DNA here is from genome assembly GCF_052375975.1 of Halomonas sp. TP35. Taxonomy (NCBI): domain Bacteria; kingdom Pseudomonadati; phylum Pseudomonadota; class Gammaproteobacteria; order Oceanospirillales; family Halomonadaceae; genus Halomonas; species Halomonas sp. TP35. The sequence continues at coordinate 122,828 of NZ_JBQSUZ010000007.1, forward strand.
GTTTCGTCAAGCCATGGTGGCTTGGGTATGCGGTGCACCGATCCTTGCGGGCCCTTGGGCAAGCCTCGATTTTCCGGGTAATAAACCGCGCCATTTTGCGCCGCTGCATATCGACACCTTACCCGGTGATTCACGAACATTACATTGAGACTCGCCAACCATGCATTGTCTAGCTTATAGTTTAACGCGTGTTAATTACCCTACCTTCACCATAATAGTACGAGGTTAAGCGCATGGTTGCGTTGCCACACCCCGCTGTGACCGCTGTGACCGCTGTCCGTGTTGTAAGTGTTTGTGTTGTCATTGCTTTTCTGACTGGCTGTGCAGGCTCTTCGCATCAATCTATCGAGCCGCCCGAGGACTATTTCTCGATGACGCTGCCAGGAATGGCGAAAGGCGTTAGTCCTCAGATGTCACCCGTCAGTAATTCGTTAGACCAGTTACGTAGTTTTCAGACACCGCCACCGACTCTGGTGCGCCAGGCACTACTGGAACAGCACCAGCGATGGTCGGGGACGCCTTACCGCATCGGCGGGACGTCAGAACGAGGAATCGACTGTTCGGCGCTGGTACGTAATGTTTATCGCGATACGTTTAATTTAGAACTACCCCGTTCCACTTCGGGCCAGATACATGAGGGACGCTCGATCGACCGCCAAGAGCTGCAGGCGGGCGATCTGGTTTTCTTCCGTCCGCCAGGGCGTTATAACCATGTGGGCATCTATGTCGGAGATGGCTACTTTCTACATGCCTCTACCTCACAAGGCGTCATCATTTCCAGTTTGGATAACAGCTACTGGCAGCGTTATTACTGGCAGTCACGTCGGGCGCTGGAACCCACCAACCTTGCTTATTTAGGCAGTAACTTCACGCCGTGAAGGGGCAGGGCTGTTGGTGTTTCGCTTCCAGCCCCGCAAGTTGTCTACTCCTGGGAATGGCATGATTGAAGCCAAAACACGCGCTTGGTGGCGAGCAACAATGGCCCTGTGTTTAGGGTCATTTCTGGTATTTATTAATCTGTATGTTCCTCAACCGTTACTGCCCGAGCTTAAAACGGCCTACGAGGTGTCTACCTTAGGTGTCAGCCTGCTGATGTCGGTTGCTACGCTGTCGCTTGCCTTGTCCCTGTTGGTCTTTGGACCGCTTTCCGATGCGATAGGCCGTGAAGGCATTATGCGCATCACGCTACTGCTGGCGGGGGGCTGTTCGCTGGCGCTGGCATTTGCCCCGAACTTTGAAAGCCTGCTACTGCTTCGCTTAGTTCAGGGATTTGTATTAGGCGGCCTACCCGCCGTTGCCATTGCCTGGATGGGCGATGCCTTTGAAAAGTCTGCGCTGCTAAGCGCCGTAGGGCTCTATATTGGCGCCAATACGTTGGGCGGTATTAGCGGTCGGGTCGTAGGGGGTGCCGTCGCGGAGATAGGTGGGCCCTCCGCTTCCTTTATTGTGGTTGGGGCGATGACGCTGGTTGGCTGCGCAGTATTTTGGCGCTTATTGCCTAATAGTCATGCGTTTGAGCCCAAGCGTTTTCAGCTTCGCCGCGCGCTGGTAGACCTGGCTGGGCATTTGCGCAACCCGGTGCTGCTTGCAGCCTACTGCCTGGGCGGCATCAATTTTCTTATCTTTATCAATCAATATAGCTACATCACCTTTCGCTTGGCCGCTACACCTTATGCGCTGGCAGCGAGCGGGCTGGGGCTGATTTTCCTGACCTATTTGGGCGGCACTTTTGCATCGGCTATTTCTGGCCGACTGGCCGAGCGCACGTCTCCGGCTACCTGCATGATGGCAGGCGTGGCGATTCTGATGACAGGTACCGCCGTTACTCTGCATGATTCGCTGGTACTAATTATTGTCGGTCTAACGATTAATGCGTTTGGTTTTTTCTTAACGCACTCACTGGCGTCCAGCTGGGTGGGGCGTTATGCCCAAGGCGCGCGTGGCAGTGCGTCAGCCCTTTACCTGGTGTTTTATTACGTGGGCGCAAGTCTCGGTGGCTTCTGGCTGGAGCCTTTTTGGCAGGGAGCTGGCTGGCTTGGTGTGACCTGGGCTTCGTGGATTCTGTTAACGGTTACGTTAACCATCACGCTAGGAATGCGCTGTTTCGAGCGCCGTTGCTGCCTTTAATGAAGGCATAAAAAAGGCAGCCCGCAGGCTGCCTTTTTAGCAAACGTGGGCACTTAGTGCTCAACGCCACCTTCACCGTGCACATGGCCGTGCTCGGTTTCTTCCTGGCTTGCTTCACGTACGGTTGCAATCTCAACGTCAAAGTTAAGTTGCTGGCCTGCCAGCGGGTGATTACCGTCAACGATGACGGTATCGCCTTCGATGTTCTTAACGGTCACCATCAGCGGGCCACCTTGAGTCTGGGCTTGGAACTGCATGCCCGGCTCAATGTTTTCAACGCCCTGAAAAGCATCACGCGGTACTTCTTGTACCAGCTGCTCTTGGACTTCGCCGTAGCCCTCTTCGGGGGATACTTTAACGTTCAGCTTGTCGCCCGCTGCGCGGCCTTCCAGCTCTTTCTCCAGGCCCGGGATGATGTTGCCAGCGCCATGAAGATACGTGAGCGGCTCACGGCCTTCGGAACTGTCGAGCACCTCACCTTCATCGTTGGTCAGGGTATAGTGGAACGCGACAACCGAGTTTTGCGCAATTTGCATTGGATAACCTTTCGGTGAGTGCATGTCCCAATATGGTAACGCGTGAGGCGTGGCTTGTCAGGGGGTAAGCCGGGTTTTTACGCCTGATCGTTAATAGTGGTGTTGCGCCTTGCAGTCACCGGGGATACTCTAAGCCAACAACTTTTCCCTTTTTAAGATCACATTCACTGGAGCTTGCATGACAATCTTCTTTATTTGGCTTATTGCATTTGTCCTGATTGCCTACTTTGCCAATCAGAAGTGGAGCAATGGCCTCAGCCAAGGCCTGGACCGGCTTTTGCCTGGCGTGATGAAAAGCCACGGCGATAACCGCTACTTGTGGGTAACGACGCTGGCTGTATTAGGCGCAACAACGCTGGTTCGTCCGGTGGATATTTTGCTTGTGACTATTTTACTGGCGTTGGTTGGTTGGGTCATTGTGAAACTGGCCGGTTGGGCGAGCAATATGTCCCACTAATTAAGCTATCAAGCGGCGAATGTCATTGCCGCTATGAACATAAAAATGCCCGGCTAAAGATAGCCGGGCATTTTTTTGCGTTAAAACGAATAGCTCACTTAACGTGGTAAATGTTCATCTTACCTGGCGACAAGCCCGAGACCTGTCAACCCGAGCCTATCGGCGAAGCGCTATTAATACGGAGCGACGCTTACGTTTGAGCCACTACCGATCAGGCGAACACGCTGGCCTGCCTGGTAGGCGTGATCAGCTCCTTGTACCACCACCACGTCGCTGCCATCATCAAGGCGGATTTCCATTTCCAGTGCGCTGATGCGGTTGGCGCGGTCTTCAGCAGCGGTGCCCGCAATCGTACCACCCAGAGCACCGGCAACGGTTGCCAACTGACGACCTGAGCCGCCACCCACTTGGCTACCCAACAGGCCACCAATAATGGCGCCGCCGCCACTACCCAGCAAGCCTCCCGCACGGCTATCTGCCTGAATTTGTACGGGCCTTACCGCTACGATGGTTCCATAGGTAACGCTTTGGCTGGTTTTAGCTTGGTTGCCGCGATACACATCACCTGAGTAGGGGGCAGTGTTGGCACACCCGGCCAAGGTCAGGATGCTTAACGCAGCAACAGGTAGTAAACGTTTCATTAAAACCTCCAAGGTATGCAGCTTAAAAAAGTATAATCAGGTGCTTCAAGGGTAGTGCAATGTTTATAAAAAGTAACTGAATTGACTAATTAAGACCAGAGAATATCAAAAGGCCGTAAATCCCAGTGTAGACAGAGAATAAGAAAACAGTGTGCATATCTAACAATAAAAAAAGGAGGCTAAAAAGCCTCCTAAGATAAAGATACTTCGTCGTGGAGTGCGGGTACGGCTACATTAGCCAAACTGGTTCATTGTATTATCTTTGCCGCCCGCTTTAAGCGCTGCGTCGCCGTGGAAGAACTCCTTATGGTCATCGCCAATATTAGAGCCTGCCATATCTTGATGTTTTACCGTGGCAATTCCTTGGCGAATCTCTTCTCGCTGAACACCTTGTACGTAGGCCAGCATACCCTCTTTACCAAAGTAGCCCTTGGCCAGGTTGTCGGTTGAAAGCGCCGCAGTGTGGTAGGTGGGCAGCGTAATAAGATGGTGAAAAATACCCGCTTCACGGGATGAGTCACGCTGGAAATTGCGCGTCCATTCATCCGCCAACTGGCCAAGCTCGGTAGTGTCGTACTCGACACTCATTAGCTTGTCACGCTGATAGGCGGACACATCCTTACCCTCGGCTTGCCAGGCATCGAACACCTGCTGACGGAAATTTAGCGTCCAGTTGAAAGAGGGCGAGTTGTTGTAAACCAACTTGGCATCGGGCACTACTTCGCGGATACGGTTGACCATGCTGGCAATTTGCCCAACGTGGGGCTTTTCCGTTTCGATCCACAGCAAGTCGGCGCCATTTTGCAGGCTGGTAATACAGTCAAGAATGACGCGGTCTTCACCCGATCCAGCTTTAAACTGATAAAGGCCTGATGCCAAACGCTTGGGTTTGACCAGCTTGCCGTGTTGCTTGATAACCACATCGCCATTATTGATATCGGCAGCATTCTCGATAACGTCACCATCCAGAAAGCTGTTGTACTGATCGCCGAGGTCGCCTGGCTCATGGGTCACAGCAATCTTCTGGGTCAGCCCAGCGCCCAACGAGTCCGTACGAGCAACGATAACGCCATCTTCCACGCCGAGCTCAAGAAACGCGTACCGGACAGCGTTAATTTTGGCTAGAAAATCCTCGTGCGGAACCGTGACCTTGCCATCCTGGTGGCCGCACTGTTTCTCGTCAGACACCTGGTTTTCGAGCTGAATGCAGCATGCGCCGGCTTGAATAAACTTCTTCGCTAGCAGATAGGTGGCTTCCGCATTACCAAAACCGGCATCAATGTCGGCAATAATAGGCACGATATGAGTATCATAATTGTCGATTTTGCTAATGACTTCCTGCTCTTTGGCGCTGTCACCGCTGGATTTTGCGTCATCCAGCGCGCGGAAAAGATGATTAAGCTCCCAGGCATCAGCCTGCTTCAAAAAGGTGTAAAGCTCCTCAATCAGGTTAGCGACCGAGGTTTTCTCATGCATGGACTGGTCGGGAAGGGGGCCAAATTCGGAACGTAGGGCAGCGACCATCCAGCCCGAAAGGTAGAGGTAGCGGCGCTTGGTGGTGCCGAAATGCTTTTTGATGGAGATCATCTTCTGCTGACCAATAAAACCGTGCCAGCAGCCTAGCGACTGCGTGTACTGTGCCGTATCGGCATCGTAGGCAGCCATGTCATTGCGCATTATCTTGGCGGTATAGCGCGCAATATCGAGCCCTGTATGGAAACGGTTTTGAGCACGCATTCGCGCTGCATGTTCAGGCTTAATCGCCTCCCACTTGCCGCTTTGGGCCTCACGTAATTGAGCGATGGCTTTAATATCGTTGAGCAGTCCAGACATGAGCAATTCCTCCAGGGTTAAACAGCACTTCGCAAGGTTGTGTTTGTGCTGCGCTTGCGAAAACGTTATCAGCGTCTACCGGCGGTAAGGCGTGGTTTCTGTCTAGGCAGAGATACCTGGTAGCGCTGCAGTGCAATAACTATTGACGACAAGGAGGGATTCAACAATTGACACTTGGAGGCAGACGGGGTTGTAACTTGACGACAGAGGGTTAACAAAATGGCGTGTTTGTGTAGTCGTTTTTCGTCAGGCGCGTCACCGGCCCATAAAAAAACGCCATCCGAAGATAGCGTTTGGTGCTCAATATTGAGAGACGTTGGGTAGGTGTTGGATCTACTCTTCGTCCTCTTCTTCATCCATAAAGCCCATGCTGCCAGTGTTAACCAACTGGGTAAGTAACGCCGCCGCACCGTCAAGCTCAAGAACGTCTTCATAGAAGGGAGCCGATTCTGATAGGCGCTTGGCAAGTGCTTCAGAGCAGGAATGACCATCGCCATCGACAAACAGCGTGGTACCGCGCGAATCGCTGCGCCAGGCAAAGCGTGAACCGGGCATTGCAAAAAGCGGCTCACCCGCTTGCAGGTGCGCAACCAGCGCTGCTTCATCCAACGGCGACTCCAGCGGAGCGACCTGATCCATGTATTTGGGTTGCGTCATCACGCGGCCAAACCACTGTGCCATTTGCTCAGGGTTGTCCAGCGTTGACAGCATAAACTGGCGCATGCGCTCGATAGCCGCATCATCCAGCTCACCGGCCTGGCTTGCGGGCGCCATGCCCGCATCGCTGTAGCGCTTTGACGCGGGCAACTGCTCGCCCAGGTAATCCGCATAAGAGGTAATGGACTCATCGGCAGAGGGTGCGCGAAAGCCTACCGAAATCGTCATGCAGTCATCGGTCTGGCTGACGCCGTGATGTGCCCAACCCGGCGGAAGATACAGCATATCGCCTGGTGCCAATGTCCAGTCTGAGTCTGGTTCAACCTCAAAGGTTTCCAGGATACGCAGGTCAATGCCCTGAATAATCGGGGCGTCATCGGACTGCTTACCCCCCAGCTGCCAACGGCGGTGACCGCTGGCTTGTAGTAAAAAGACATCGTACTGGTCGATATGCGGGCCGACGTTGCCACCTGGCGGTGCATAGCTGATCATAATATCGTCTAACCGCCAGCGTGGCAGAAAGTCGAATTCATCCATCAGCGCAGCAACCGCCGGTACATAGTGGTCAACCGCCTGCACTAACAGGCTCCAGTGGCCTTCAGGCAGGCGCTCAAACGTAGCTTCATCAAGCGGGCCATGAGAAACCTGCCAAGCCCTGTCGGGGCCTTTCTCTTCTACCAGGCGCGCTTCTACACCCGGTTCACAAGCAAGGCCCGCCAGTTCATCAGGATCAATCGGGCTTAGAAAGTCAGGTATAGCGCCACGAATCAGCAGCGGTTTCTGTTGCCAGTAGTGGGCCAGGAAGTCCTCGGGCGTTAAATCGCCCAGCAGGGTAAGTGGCTTATCGTGTTGGCTCATGGCGGTATCCTAATTGAGTGGCCGCAGCGCTTATGACAAGCTGCCCAGGCGTTGAGTAAGTGCTTCAGCTTGCGCTTGTGCATTACCAATATAGCTTGCCGGGGAGAGCTCTTTAAGCGCTGCTTTAACGTCGTCTGGCAGCTCAAGGGTATCAATGAAGGCGGCAAAGCCTGCCTGATCAATACGCTTGCCACGTGTCAGCTCTTTAAGTTTTTCGTAGGGTTTTTCAATACCGTAGCGGCGCATAACGGTTTGAATCGGCTCGGCCAGCACTTCCCAGCTGTTATCCAGGTCGGCGGCCAGGCGCTCAGGGTTGGCTTCCAGTTTGCTGATGCCTTTTAAGCTGGCGTGATAGCCAATCAGGCCATACGCCAAACCTACACCTAAATTGCGCAGCACGGTGGAGTCGGTCAAGTCGCGTTGCCAGCGGGAAATGGGCAGTTTTTGCGCCAGGTGAGCAAGCACGGCGTTCGCCAGGCCGAGATTGCCTTCCGAGTTTTCAAAGTCGATCGGGTTAACCTTGTGCGGCATCGTAGACGAGCCGATTTCGCCTTCAACCGTGCGCTGCTTGAAGTAACCCAGCGAAATATAGCCCCAAACGTCACGATCAAAGTCGATCAAAATGGTGTTGAAACGGCATACCGCATCGAACAGCTCGGCAATGTAGTCGTGCGGCTCAATTTGCGTCGTGTAGGGGTTGAAGCTTAGTCCCAGCCCTTCGACGAAGGTGCGCGCATTGGCTTCCCAGTCGATGTCGGGGTAGGTGGTTAAGTGAGCATTATAGTTGCCAACGGCGCCGTTGATTTTACCCAAAATTTCAACGCGTTCGATCTGCTTGAGCTGGCGCTTTAAGCGGTAGGCCACGTTAGCCATCTCTTTGCCAAGCGTGGTGGGGCTTGCCGTTTGGCCGTGGGTGCGCGAGAGCATCGGCTGAGCAGCGTGGGTAATCGCGAGCTTGGCCACTTCATCGGCTACTTCGTGCATGGTGGGCAACAGTGCTTTAAGGCCATCGGCCAGCATTACACCGTAAGACAGATTGTTGATGTCTTCCGAGGTGCACGCAAAGTGAATGAACTCGGTCACTGCGTTCAATTCGGCGTTGCCAGCAATTTTCTCTTTCAGGAAGTACTCGACGGCTTTCACATCATGATTGGTCGTCCGCTCAATCTCTTTGATACGTTCGGCATCAGCAATCGAAAATTCACTCACTAACTGCTCAAGAAAGGCGGTCGCCTCGGCGGAGAGAGGCGGCACTTCAACGATTTGATGGTGCTCCGCCATGCGCTGCAACCAGCGTACTTCCACAATTACGCGGGCGCGTATCAGGCCAAATTCACTGAAGTGTTCGCGCAGCGCGGACGCTTTGGCGCTGTAGCGACCGTCAACAGGAGAGAGAGCAGTCAAAGCGGAGAGTTGCATGGCATCGTTTCCAAGTAGTTCAAGAACAGGTGAGTCGGGAAAAAGTAAAGAGGCGCAATATCCGCCATTTAAAAGCGTTAACCGAGGCTATCCAGCGCACGGCGCAGAGCTTTGCGCTGAAAAATCAACTTCCAGCGGCGTCCACCCTGCTGATGCCATAAGAGCCCAAACCGAATGCCTGACAATAAGCAGGCACGCACGCGTTCCGGCATCATACGGCTTTGCAGTAATGAGGGGTCACCCTGCACTACAATGCGCGTTTTAAACGTGGAAACCGTCTCCTTGTAAGCTTCGCCGAGGCTTGAGATGACGTTTTCATGGGTAGCGCTAAAGTGTTCGGCCTGACCCTGAATACGGGTAAGGTGCTGGCCCAGAGAATCCATCATGTCGTTGTTGGTGCGCAGCTTATTCATGACCAGTAAAATCGTAAAACCGTAGCGCAGCACTACCGGGTTGGCCTGCTTACGGCCTACCAGCGCCTCAAGCGTTTCAAGGCCACGGCGCAGGTTGTTGGGGTGGCCGCCATAGATCGCTTCAAAGCTTTCCGGGTTGGTATCCACGGTCGCTTCAATCAGCGTGTCCCAGGAGCGGGTATCCACTTGGCCGGTGCGCGCTAGCTCATCCACCAGGCTGGCTGCTTGAAACACACCGGCCAGGGCAAGTGCCTGGCGTATAGCGGGTGAGTCAGGCGCCCGGTGAATGGGAGTGGGGGTGCTCATGCGGCAGTCTCCGTGGCATTCCATGTCGCGCGAATAACGCCGCCGCCCAAACAGATATCGCCATCGTAAAGTACCAACGATTGGCCGGGCGTCACCGCCCACTGCGGGTCATCGAACGTCACTTCAACGCCGCCATCGGGCAACGTGCGCATTTCGCAGGGGCAGTCGCTCTGCCGGTAGCGGGTTTTGGCGGTAAACCGGCCTGACGCTGCGGGTGGTTCGCCTGCGACCCAGTCCATGGCCTCGGTGGCCAACGTATCCGAAAAAAGCAGCGGATGATGCTTGCCTTGTACCACGACCAGTACGTTGCGCTCTAAATCTTTTGTCGCTACGTACCATGGGTCTTCAGAGTAGTTGGCCAGCCCGCCAATCCCCAGCCCTTGGCGCTGTCCCAGGGTGTAGTACATCAGCCCCATGTGGTCGCCAATTACATCGCCTTCAGGTGTCTCAATCTTGCCGGGTTGCGCGGGTAGATACTGCTGTAAAAAGTCACGGAAGCGCCGTTCGCCGATAAAGCAGATACCCGTGGAATCTTTCTTTTTGGCGGTGATCAGGTCGTGTTCTTCGGCAAGCGCACGAACGGCGGGTTTTTCCAGCTCACCCACCGGGAATAGCGTGCGGGCGATAGCCGCTTCGGGCACCGCGTGCAGGAAGTAGCTCTGATCCTTGTTACCGTCCAGCCCTTTAAGCAGGCGCGGGCGAACACCGCTGGTGCCTTGGCGAACTCGTCCTTCACGCACATAGTGGCCGGTGGCGATCTTCTCGGCGCCCAGCATTTCGGCGTACTCAAGAAACACCTTGAACTTGATTTCCCGGTTGCACAGGATGTCGGGATTGGGCGTACGCCCGGCCTTGTACTCTTCCAGGAAGTGCTCAAACACGTTATCCCAGTACTCGGCGGCAAAGTTAGCCGTATGCAGCTTGATGCCCAGCTTGGCACATACTGCTTCGGCGTCGGCAAGGTCTTCCTTTGCCGTGCAGTATTCAGTGCCGTCGTCTTCGTCCCAGTTCTTCATGAACAGGCCTTCCACCTCGTAACCCTGCTGCTGCAGGATAAGAGCGGAGACAGACGAATCGACGCCACCCGACATGCCGACAATTACTTTGCCTGCGGCGGGCGCCTCGGTAGTGGGCGAGCCATTGGTGGATGTCATTGGCATCCTCGGTTGAAGTGGTATGCAATTAGGCGGTGATTATACACGATGGGGGGTTGGTGCTTCGAGTGCTTCACTCTTGAATGACGCTTAATGGATAGCTGCGTTCGCAGATAGCGTCCTCAATGCGTTTGAGTACCAAGGGGCTTCTTAAGCGGTTTTCGTCTTTTAATGCGCGAATTTCGTCAAGCGTTAGCCAGTGGGTCGCCACAATGTCACGGTCCAGTGGGGTGTTTAGCTGCTTAAGCGGCTCGGCAAGAAACCCGTGGCTGTGAAAGGTCTGGCCATTCTTTGCGTGAAAAACATATAGCCCCAAATAGCCCGTAAGCGTCACCTGCCAGGCCGTCTCTTCTTGCACTTCCCGTACTATTGCCGCCATAGGGCCTTCGCCCAACTCAATATGTCCCGCCGGTTGGTTAAAAACGGTATTTGGACCGCCCTTGGCTTCTTCAACCAGTAAAAAGCGGTCGTGACGTTGAATAACACAGGCGGCCGTGCTGTGAATGGCACTGCTTCGAGTAGCGCTCATGAGGGCTTTCGCTGGCGCGAGGCAGGCGGTTTGCCCGAGCGCTGGGGGCTTGGGGCATGCAGGGTTTCCTTGCGCCATTCACCAGGCTGTAAATCACCCAACTGCCAGGCGCCTATCGAGGCACGAATCAAGCGTAGCGTGGGAAACCCGACGTGGGCGGTCATTCGGCGTACCTGGCGGTTACGGCCCTCGCTAATGGTCAGTTCCAACCAGCTAGTGGAGGGGTGGCGCTTGGGGTCGATGGCCGGTTCGCGGGGGGCAAGTGCCGGTGGCGCTATTAGTCGAGCTTTGGCAGGGCGGGTAGGGCCATCCTTCAGCGTAATCCCGGCCCGCAACGCATTAAGCGCGGCGTCGTCGATCAGGCCTTCAAGCTGTACCCAATAGGTTTTGGGTTGCTTGTGGCGAGGGTGCGCAATTCGATGGATGAGCGCGCCGTCATCACTGAGTAACAGGAGACCTTCAGAGTCATAATCAAGTCGCCCAGCCGCATAAATACCGGGCACGTCAATAACATTAGCCAGGGTGGCTCGCCCTTCGTTATCGGTAAATTGGGAGAGCATGCGGTAGGGTTTGTGGAGTAAATATAGGCTGCTCATAAAGTCTCTTACATCGTGCGCCAGATTTGTCGACAATCTCTCATGCGGTTAAAGTGCAGCGCTGGTATACTCCTGCGTGACCGCTGGAGTCGTCGTCAACACCACCGAAGTGATATCAAGGCAGCCAGATTGAGCTGCTCAGCGCGCTTCGCGGCACGGTCTATCGTCGAATGAGCCGCGTAGCTTAGGATTTTATAACTAAAGCGACAGAGAAAAGAGGTTAACGCAAAAATGTCCCAAACGCCGAAGATCATTTATACGCTTACCGACGAAGCCCCTGCGCTCGCGACATATTCCCTGTTACCGATTATCGATGCTTTTACAGACCCGGCCGGGATTGAAGTCGAGACACGCGACATTTCATTGGCGGCACGTGTTCTGGCCCAGTTCCCTGACCTGCTTAACGACGAGCAGCGCGTTAGTGATGACCTGGCAGAACTTGGCAAGTTAGCGACTACGCCTGAAGCCAATATTATTAAGCTGCCCAATATCAGCGCCTCTGGCCCGCAGCTGAAAGCCACAATCAAAGAGCTTCAAGGCCAAGGCTACCCGCTGCCGGAGTACCCGGAAGAGCCTAAAAACGACGAAGAAAAAGCTATCAAGGCGGCTTACGACAAGGCCAAAGGTAGTGCGGTAAACCCGGTGCTGCGTGAAGGTAACTCTGACCGCCGTGCGCCGAAGTCGGTCAAGAACTACGCGCGCAAGTACCCGCATCGCATGGGCGAGTGGAGCGGCGACTCTCAGTCTCACGTGGCTCACATGAGCGAAGGCGACTTCTACGGCAGCGAGCAATCCGCCGTCATGGAAAAAGCGGGCAAGCTCAAGATCGAACTGCAGCAAAAAGATGGCACTAAAACGGTCTTGAAAGAAGGCCTGGCCGTTCTTGAAGGCGAAGTGATTGACGCTGCCTGCATGAGCAGCCGCCGCCTGCGCAGTTTTATCGACAGCGAAATCAACGATGCCAAAGTGCGCAACGTGCTGTTCTCGCTCCACCTGAAAGCCACCATGATGAAGGTTTCCGACCCGATCATGTTTGGCATCGTGGTTGAAGAGTTCTACAAAGCCGCACTTGAAAAGCACGCCGATGCGCTGAAGTCAGCTGGCTTTAACCCTAATAGCGGTATTGGCGATCTCTACAGTGCCATTGAGTCGCTGCCAAGTGACCAGCAAGACGCTATCAAAGGTGATATCGAAGCGCTTTATAAAGAGCGTCCGCCGATGGCAATGGTGAACTCCCACAAGGGCATTACCAATCTTCACGTACCTTCTGATGTGATCATTGACGCCTCCATGCCGGCGATGATTCGTGATTCCGGTAAAATGTGGGGCGCTGACGATCAACTGCACGACACCAAAGCGGTTATTCCGGATCGTTGCTACGCGACTATCTACCAGGCGGTGATCGAAGATTGCAAAAAGCACGGTGCGTTTGACCCGACCACCATGGGTAGCGTGCCTAACGTGGGCCTGATGGCGCAAAAAGCCGAAGAGTACGGCTCCCACGACAAAACCTTCCAGATCGCTGCCGACGGCACCGTAGTGGTTACCGACGAAAACGGCAATACGCTGTTTAGTCATGACGTTGAAGCGGGCGACATCTGGCGTATGTGCCAGGCCAAAGATGCGCCGATTCAGGATTGGGTGAAACTTGCGGTGACGCGTGCGCGCGAAAGCGGCGTTCCGGCTATTTTCTGGCTGGATGCTAACCGCGCTCATGATGCGCAACTGATCAAGAAGGTAGAAGCGTACCTTAAGGATCACGATACCAACGGCCTGGATATTCGTATCCTGGCGCCGGTCGATGCCATGGCCGTATCGCTTGAGCGTATCCGCAAAGGCGAAGACACCATTTCTGTCACCGGCAACGTACTGCGCGACTACCTGACCGACTTGTTCCCGATCATGGAGCTGGGCACCAGTGCGAAGATGCTGTCTATCGTTCCGCTGATGAATGGTGGTGGTCTGTTTGAAACTGGCGCGGGCGGTAGTGCTCCCAAGCACGTTCAGCAGTTCCTGGAAGAGAACCACCTGCGTTGGGACTCGCTGGGCGAATTCCTCGCGCTGGCGGCATCGCTTGAGCACCTGGGCAGCACCTTCGGCAACGCACGTGCCACCGTGCTGGCGAAAACGCTTGATGAAGCCAACGGCAAGTTCCTGGATAGCAACAAGTCGCCTTCACGTAAGGTAGGTGAGCTTGATAACCGTGGTAGCCACTTCTACTTGGCGCTTTATTGGGCAGAAGCGCTGGCCGCTCAGAATGACGATGCTGAACTGAAAGCACTGTTTGCTAAGTTGGCCGAGAAGCTGGAAGCCAATGAGCAAACCATCGTTGCAGAACTTAACGATGTTCAAGGAAAAGCCGTTGATATTCAGGGCTATTTCCGTCCGAACGGTGAGCTGGCAAGCCAAGCCATGCGCCCGAGCAAAACGCTGAACGATGCGTTAGCCGTGGTGGCAAAAGGTTAAGGCCAAAATGCCCTCGTTAATGGGGGCGTGAAAGCGAAACCCTCGTTCCAATAAAGAACGGGGGTTTTTGACTTTTGAAGTATGATATTTTGGATGCCATGTGAACCCTTGTAGAACTTAAGCGTCATAGTCTTTGACGGGTTACCCTTGCGGCTGCAAAGGTGGAGTCGTTCCGACTAGGTCGTTTTATGCGTCTTGAGAGAACCAACAGTGCGATCTATGTCTATTCCAATGTTTGATATGACAATGTTCGGTATGACGACGGTTGATGTAACCGCAATGTCATATGCGATGGCTGGCATGACGCGGCCCGAAATGCCTGATGATGGGGATGTAGCGACTCAGTCTGCTGAGCCCGCTTTAGCGCAACCGCCTCTTTACAAGGTCGTGCTGCATAACGACGACTACACGCCCATGGATTTTGTTATTGAAGTGCTGCAAGAATTTTTCAGTATGGATAGCGAAAAAGCGGTGCAAACGATGCTGGCGGTGCATACCCAAGGAAAAGCGACCTGTGGTGTCTTTACGCGAGACATTGCAGAGACCAAATGTCATCAGGTTAATGAGTATGCACGTGAGTGCGAACACCCGTTAATGAGTGATATTGAAGCCGCAAATTGAAAGGGTTGATAAAAATTTGTTGGTGAGGCTTGCAACCCTGCCATTTGTACCCGATGTTGAAAGTGCCGGTCGACTAAATTGATCCGACGCAAGTCCTAGGTGGCGAAATGCCCTAGGTAGTAGCGAAAAGGGGACTGCCATGCTGAGCAAAGAACTTGAACTGACCCTGAACACGGCTTTTACCGTGGCACGCTCAAAGCGCCACGAGTTCATGACCGTTGAGCACCTACTGTTAGCGTTGCTGGATAATGCCTCAGCAGTTGATGTCTTAAAAGCGTGTGGGGCAAACCTCGACAAGCTGCGGTCCGATCTGCAGGATTTTATTAATTCAACCACACCGCTTATTCCCGAAGGCAGTGGGGACCGTGAAACGCAGCCAACGCTTGGTTTTCAGCGTGTGCTACAGCGGGCGGTTTTCCATGTTCAGTCGTCAGGCAAAAGCGAAGTTACCGGCGCCAATGTATTGGTAGCCATTTTTTCTGAGCAGGAAAGCCAAGCGGTCTATTTCCTCAAGCAGCAAAGCGTTGCCCGTGTCGATGCGGTTAACTACATCGCCCACGGCATTTCCAAAGTAGCAGGCCATGGCCAAGCGCAGCCATCATCACCGCAAGAGGGTGAGGACGTTGAAGAAGGCACAAGTGAAGGTGGTGCACATCCGCTGACGGGATATGCCACTAACCTGAACGAGCAAGCCCGGCTGGGAAAAATTGACCCGTTAATTGGCCGCGACCACGAGCTTGAGCGCGTTGTACAGATTCTGGCGCGTCGGCGTAAAAACAACCCGCTGCTAGTGGGTGAGGCTGGCGTGGGCAAGACTGCTGTGGCCGAAGGCCTTGCCAAACGTATCGTTGAAGAAGATGTTCCAGACGTTATTGCAGACGCCGTGGTTTATTCGCTGGATATGGGCGCGCTGCTTGCCGGAACCAAGTACCGCGGCGATTTTGAAAAGCGTTTGAAAAGCCTGTTGAGCGAGCTGCGCAAGCAGCCCAATGCTGTACTGTTTATCGATGAAATTCATACGATTATCGGTGCGGGCGCCGCGTCCGGTGGCGTAATGGATGCCTCTAACCTGCTGAAGCCGTTGCTCTCCTCGGGCGAGCTGCGCTGTATTGGCTCCACGACGTTCCAGGAATTCCGCGGTATTTTTGAAAAAGATCGTGCATTGGCGCGTCGCTTCCAGAAAGTCGACGTACTCGCGCCCTCGGTTGACGATACGATCAAAATTCTTAAAGGCCTGCGCTCACGCTTTGAAGAGCACCATGAGCTTAAGTACACCGATGGTGCGCTGGAAAGCGCGGCACGCTTGGCTGACCGTTACATCAACGACCGTCATTTGCCGGATAAGGCCATTGACGTCATTGACGAGGCGGGCGCTCACCAGCGGCTATTGCCACCTGAAGTGCGCAAAAACACCATTGACGTAGAGCAAGTGGAAGCCATTGTGGCCTCTATTGCGCGTATCCCGCCGAAGAGCGTTTCAAGCTCGGACCGCAAACTGCTTGAGAAGCTCGATCGAGACCTGAAAATGCTGGTGTTCGGTCAGGACGAAGCCATTGATACGCTCTCTGCCGCTATCAAGCTTTCGCGTGCAGGGCTTAAATCCCCCGATAAGCCGGTAGGTAGCTTCCTGTTTGCTGGGCCGACGGGTGTAGGTAAAACCGAAGTGGCCAAGCAGCTTGCCCATATCATGGGTATCGAGCTTGTGCGCTTTGATATGTCGGAGTACATGGAGCGTCACACCGTATCGCGCTTGATCGGTGCGCCTCCCGGCTATGTCGGGTATGACCAGGGCGGGCTTTTAACCGAAGCAGTGACCAAACAGCCGCACTGCGTACTGTTGTTGGATGAAATTGAGAAAGCGCACCCTGAAGTCTTTAACCTGCTGCTGCAGGTAATGGATCATGGCCGCCTGACCGATAACAACGGACGTGAAGCCGACTTCCGCCATGTTATTGTCATCATGACGTCTAACGCAGGTGCCGAGCAGGCCTCGCGTCGCTCTATCGGTTTCCAAAGCCAGGATCACTCAACCGATGCGATGGAAGTCATCCGCCGTACGTTCTCGCCGGAGTTCCGTAACCGCTTGGACGGTATCATTCAGTTCCATGCGTTACCGACGTCTGTTGTGCGTAACGTGGCCGACAAGTTCTTGATTGAGCTGCAGGCGCAGCTGGACGAGAAGCGTGTACAGCTCGAGGTTGATGATGCAGCTCGGGATTGGTTGGCCGAGAAAGGCTACGATCCGGATATGGGTGCTCGCCCCATGGCGCGCTTGATTCAAGAGAAGCTGAAAAAGCCGCTTGCCGAAATGATTCTGTTTGGCGAGCTGGCCGATAATGGCGGTATTGTGCATGTCAGTCTGGAGGAGGGGGAACTGCATCTCTCCACCGAGACTGAGATGGCGGATGCGCCCTGAAAAGGGCGCTAAGATCGCCTTAATGTGTAGCGCCTAATCATACCGTAATGCACAGCGCCCTGTCTTCGACGGGGCGTTGTCGTAAACAGGTAACGGCGCCGTACTGCGTGCTGGCTGAAAAGGCGTTATAAAGGCTTAGCGCGAACGGTAGACAATGCGGCCTTTGGAAAGATCGTACGGCGTTAGTTCCACTTTCACTTTATCGCCCGTCAGAATGCGGATATAGTTTTTACGCATTTTTCCGGAGATATGAGCGGTTACAACGTGACCGTTCTCAAGCTCAACACGGAACATGGTGTTGGGAAGGGTATCAACGATAACACCTTCCATTTCAATATGATCTTCGCGTGCCATATAGGCAGATCCTCACTTATTTAACGTAGTTAGCAAACCAAAACCGTTTCAGGTTTTAAGGGCCAAAGGGCTGGCACTTAAGAAACAGCGCTATATTGTGCCGTAAGCCCGTCGTCAAGGCAAAAAAGCTGGCTTAATTTGCTCGCTTTAGCGAATTAAAGGCCGCCAATAACGCCCATCCAGTACTTCAATGGGAGAAAAATCCTGCTTGTAGCGCATTTTACGACACTCTTCGATCCAGTACCCTAAATACAGGTGGGGCAGGCCTTTTTCACGCGTCAGCGCAATGAGCTGAAGGATAGCAAGTGTGCCTAACGAGCGCCTGTCTAGAGCATCGCCAACGCCAAAAAACGTGTAAATGGCCGAAAGACCATGCTCTAGCTGATCAAATGCCGATACGGCCACTAGCTCCGAGCCTGCATACAGCTCCAGCAGGTAGGCATACGGCTCCTCCAGGGTTAAAAACGTGCGGTACTGTTCACGATTGGGTGGGTACATGTCACCATCGGCATGGCGATGGCGAATATAGTGTGCATAGAGCTCATAGTGTCGCGCCTCATAGCGTGCAGGAACGACGCGGGTGGTGATATCTGCGTTACGTCGCCATACCTTGCGCTGGGAGCGGTTGGGCGCAAAGGGCTCAACAGGAATACGCACGGACTGGCAGGCATTACAGTTTTCACAGTGGGGCCGGTAGAGATGCCGACCGCTGCGCCGAAACCCGAGTAGCGCAAGCGAGTCATATACGCCCCGAACGGGAGACTCTTGCGGGTCAAGAAAAAGCGTTGTCGCTTCTTTGCCGGGTAAATAGCTACAGGCATGAGGCACGGTAAGGAAGAAGCGCAGATCCCGCACCGGTCGACGCGGAGTATTACTACTCAAAGCTTGCCCTCCTTGATAAATTAACCCAATCCAGCCAGCATCACGGGGTGTTATAGCGCGATATCGCTTCGAGCCAAGGTGATGCAGGCACTGACAATGCCTCATGTGATGACACATTAAACGCCGCTTCGGGCAACCACTGTTCAAGATAGTTGATGAACGTCTCTCGGGCGACTGTTGTCGCACCCATGCTTGCAAGGTGCGGTGTGTGCATTTGGCAATCAATCAACTTGCCGCCATGTGCCTGCATAGCGCCCGCCAAGTGAGCAAGGGCCACTTTAGAGGCATCGGCGATGCTCGAAAACATCGATTCGCCGAAAAATACCGGTCCCATCGCTAAACCATAAAGACCGCCTACCAATTGGCCGGCGTGGTGGACCTCAATACTGTGTGCAATCCCTAGACGGTGAAGCGCTACGTAGGCATTGTACATATCAACGGTGATCCAGGTGCCTGCGTCTTCATCGCGTGGCGCAGCACAGGCATTAATGACATGTTCAAATTGTTGATTAACGGTGACGTCAAAGCCCCCATTGCGCAGTCGTTTTGCTAAGCTACGCCGCAGCTTGAACTGTTCAGGACGTAGTACCATGCGCGGATCGGGGCTCCACCATAAAATGGGGTCGTCATCGCTGTACCATGGGAAAATACCGTGCCGGTACGCTTCCACCAACCAGCACGGAGAAAGCTCACCACCTGCTGCCAGCAGCCCATTGGGCGAGTCCATGGCAATGCGGGTAGGCGGAAATGTTGGGTATGGCGAAGAAAGCCAAGGTAGCATTACTTGCTCCTGTTACTGAGCACTTGATGAGAAGCTCTGTGACGGCGCAAGGATGCTCGGTATGATGCAAACTCGCAAGTGGATTAAAGACACCATTGAGGTGTAAAGGGAGAATCGCTTGAAAGTGAATAAGGCGGTAGACAAGCGAACGCAGCGTAATTCGCGTCAAGCACCATCTTCGGCCTCTTCTACGCGGGTTAAAGCCGCGAAAGATAAAGCTCGCCGGTTCGGTCTGCGCTTGCAAGGCTCGGTGCGTGAAGGTGTAGTAGTGGTACTGCTGGCGCTGTGCGTTTTTTTATTATTAGCACTGTTTAGTTATCACCCGGAAGATCCTGGTTGGTCTTACCAGGGGCCTGAATCGGATGTTCGTAATTGGATGGGGCCGGTCGGCGCTTGGCTTGCGGATGTACAGTATTCGCTGCTGGGGGCAAGTGCTCTGTGGTGGCCTGGCATGTTTGGCTTTTCCGCATGGTGGCTAATGCGCTCGCGCCAGGTACGCTTTGAGCTCGACCCCGTGGCGGTTGCCGTGCATGCCGGTGGTCTGGTGCTGCTTATGTTTGGCACGACCATGCTGGGTGCGCTGCACTTTTATCACCCTGCCAGTATTTTACCCTATGCCTCCGGCGGTATTTTGGGGGAAGGGTTAGTCAATACCCTCAAACCACTGGTCGGCA
Organism: Halomonas sp. TP35; assembly: GCF_052375975.1. NCBI lineage: Bacteria > Pseudomonadati > Pseudomonadota > Gammaproteobacteria > Oceanospirillales > Halomonadaceae > Halomonas > Halomonas sp. TP35. Next base: position 142,548 of record NZ_JBQSUZ010000007.1, read on the forward strand.
GTGGTGGTGTGGGGCTAATCGCTGCGGCCTTGATACTGATAGGCTTCCCGCTGTTTAGCGGTACGTCCTGGCTGCAGGTGGCGGATGAAGTAGGTCGCCGCTTATGCCGTATTGGTGGCTGGTTGAGTGCCCGCCGGGAGAAAAGTCGTGAGAAACGCCGCGAGCGCGCTGCGCTGCGCGCCTCTTTAAAGCCTGCGCCAAAAGCGGAAGAGCCCCCACGAGCACCTAAAGCCAAAACCAGCCGCGATACGCATCGTGAACGTCGCGAGCCCGAGTTCTCGGCGCCGTCTGCCGCGCAAGAAACGCCTGAGGCGACCACAAACGATACGTCGATCCCTTGGGAAGCGAGCGCTTTTTCAGCGGCAACGACGGCTGCCGAAACACAGACCAAGCCAGCGGTGGTAACGGCCACTGAGCCTGACTCTGTACCGCAGCCAAAAGCCGCACCAGAACCCGCGCAAGCGCCAACGCCTGAGGCGGTGAGCCCAGCAACAGCGGAGAGTGATGAATCAGTATCGATCAACACTGAGCGCACTTCGGGGCTATCCAAAGCGCTTGAACCTGAGATCATCCCTGAACCAGCGCCTCACAACGACGCTGCTCCAGCCGTTGAGTCATCAACACCTGAATCGCCGATGTCGTTACGCGCTTCTCGTGAAGACGATACCGCAGTGCCCGCTGCCTCACCCTTCTTTCGCCAAGAAGAGGACGCCGACGAAGCGAGAGACGATGAGCAGGGCAGCGCGCAAGATGATGAGCGGGGCAGTGAACAGGGCTTGAAAACAGAGGACTCGAAAACAGAGGGCTCGAAAACGGAAGAGTGGCAGTACGATGGCTGGGATGAGAAAGAGCAGGCGGTTCAGGAAGACACGCCGCTGCGCCCTGAGCCCAGGCTAAGCGCGTTTGATCAGCCTGAGGCGGCGCCTCAAAGTGAGCCTTCACTTACCGCTACGCCTTCGGTGAATCCCGTGCCGCGCCAAGAACGGGTGCCTGAAGTCGTTCCTGAGCCGGTATGGGAAGAGGATGAAGATGAGCCTTTGCTTAGCCCTACGCCTTTGCCAGCCAGTGCCGCACGCCATGAGCCGACCTTCTCTGCGGATAACGTGGTCAATGAAGCTGACAGCGGGCCAACGCTCTGGACCGTTGAGCACCTCCAAAATCAGCGGCCTGCCTTTGAGACGTTTCCAGAGCCGGAAGGCGATGTGCCAAGTCTTCAACTGCTAACGCCTGCTGAGCCACATCAGCCGAACTACACAGACGAACAGCTGGCCAATATGGCAGAGCTGCTGGAAGTGCGGCTGCGTGAATATGGTGTAAAAGCAGAAGTAGTCGATACATGGCCAGGTCCCGTCATCACGCGATTTGAAATCAAGCCGGCGGCAGGGGTGAAAGCGTCCAAAATCAGTAATCTTTCCAAAGACCTGGCCCGCTCGCTAATGGTAAAAAGCGTGCGCGTGGTTGAAGTGATTCCAGGGCGGCCTACTGTTGGGATCGAAATTCCCAACCCGCATCGGGCAATGATTCGCCTGCGTGAAGTCATCGACTCCGAGCGCTATCAGCAGGAAACCTCGCCGCTGACCATGGCGCTTGGCCAGGATATCGGTGGTGGGCCCGTGATTGCCAACCTTGGCAAGATGCCCCACCTGTTGGTGGCGGGCACCACCGGTTCAGGTAAATCAGTAGGCGTTAACGCAATGCTGATTTCGATGCTGCTGAAGGCCACGCCAGATGAGCTCAAGCTCATCATGGTGGACCCTAAAATGCTGGAGCTTTCGGTCTACGACGGTATTCCGCATCTGTTGGCGCCGGTCGTGACCGATATGAAAGAGGCCGCTAACAGCCTGCGTTGGTGTGTCGCTGAAATGGAGCGCCGCTATAAGCTGATGGCCGCCATGGGCGTTCGTAATATTGCCGGCTTTAACGGCCGATTGGATGAAGCCGAGCGCGCAGGAGCTCAGGTAGCCGACCCGCTTTGGGAGCCGCAACCCTGGGAAATGCACCAAACGCCACCAGTGCTTGAGAAGCTGCCCTATATCGTGGTGGTCATCGACGAATTTGCCGACATGTTTATGATCGTCGGCAAAAAGGTGGAAGAGCTGATTGCCCGCTTGGCGCAAAAAGCGCGGGCAGCCGGTATTCACCTGATCCTGGCCACCCAGCGCCCCTCGGTGGACGTGGTAACGGGCTTGATCAAGGCGAATATTCCTTCGCGCATGGCATTTCAGGTCTCTTCACGGATCGATTCTCGTACGATTTTGGACCAGGGCGGCGCTGAAAGCCTGCTGGGGCATGGCGACATGCTATATTTGCCTGCGGGCTCCGGTCCGCCTAATCGAGTGCATGGCGCGTTTGTTGATGATGACGAAGTGCACCGTGTGGTAGAGGATTGGAAGCGCCGCGGCACTCCTGAATATATTGAGGAAATTTTGTCGGGCGGCGTCTCGGCTGATGCGTTAACGGGGCTTGAGGCCGAAGGCAGTGACGGCGACGATGCTGAACAGGACGCCCTTTATGATGAAGCGGTTCAGTTTGTGACCGAAACCAAAAAAGCCTCGATTTCTGCGGTACAGCGGCGCTTCAAGATTGGTTACAACCGAGCCGCGCGCTTGGTCGATGCCATGGAGGCGGCACAGATCGTTTCTGCTATGGGCAGTAACGGCGCCCGCGAAGTATTGGCGCCACCGCCGGTGGGGCATTAATGCCGCAATTAGTAATCCTGCATTTAGTAATCATGCAAGAAGCGTGAAAGTCGCGCCGCGGATGAAACCCCGTGGCGCGTTTCGCGTCTGAAAAACCACATGGACGTTGTTGAAAGTCCTCAGCACTGGTTTATCTGTACTGGTTTATCTGTACTACTTTTATCAGCTTCAATCCGGCAGCGTATGTCTATTCAACCCGACAACGTATGCCCAGGGAGAACACTATGCGCGACACGCAAACACTGCTTTCTTCACCCTTGTCATTGGCAGCGGCCGCTCTTGGATTGACGTTTGCTACCCCCGCCGCATGGGCCAATGATGCCGCTGAGCGTTTAACCGAGCGCCTGGAACCCCTGGAAAGCTATCAGGCGACCTTTGAGCAGCAGATTCTTGATGGTAGTGGCCAGCGATTGCAAAGTGCGCGTGGCGAAATGTGGCTCTCACGCCCAGGTATGTTGCGTTGGGAAGTCGAAGCGCCTTATACGCAGGTCGTCGTGTCCGACGGCAACGATGTTTATCTCTACGATCCGGACCTTGAGCAGGTAACGGTTCAGCCGATGGATGACCGCGTAACGCACACGCCTGCGCTTCTGCTCTCTGGCAGTATCAGTGACCTGACGGCAAGTTATGATGTGGTTTATGAACAGGAGAGCGGTGAAGATGTGTTCACGCTGATCCCAAGCTCGGCAGACACGCTGTTTGAAGAGTTGAGCATGGTGTTTGACAATGACACGCTCACTGAGCTTTGGATGATGGACAGTACTGGTCAAAAAACGCTTATTCGGTTTAGCGATATCACCCAGAATGGGTCTATTGACCGTGGCCTGTTTAACTTCGAAATTCCGGAAGGCACCGACGTTATTCGTGAAGAGCTCTAAAACGTCGGCGGTTTACCCGTGAATGATCAGGCGCCTTAGGGCGCCTGATCTGCTTCCTGGTCACGATTTTCCCGCCATGCCATTATCTCGCCGAAGCGCTTCTCCTGGCCAAACTGGCTAGGCTCAAAAAAGCGTGCTTTGGGCAAATCCTCTGGCCAGCAGTCGTGAGCGCTACCAGCGGGATAGCCATCAGGCTCGTTATGCGCGTAGCGGTAGCCTTCGCCATGGCCTAGCTGCTCCATAAGCTTGGTGGGCGCATTGCGTAAATAAGTGGGTACCTCTATTTGGGGCTGCTGACGCGCGTACTGTTTTGCAGCGCTCCAGGCGCGGTCAATTCGGTTACTTTTGGGCGCCACGGCCAAATGGATGGCTGCATGGGCAATGGCACGCTGGCCTTCGTAGTCCCCCAGGCGAAGGTAGGCGTCCCAGGCAGCAATCACCAGTGGAAGCGCACGTGGGTCGGCATTACCAACATCTTCTGACGCAATGGCGCTAAGCCTGCGAACAACATCCAAAGGATCACCACCGCCCTGAATAAAGCGCGCCATATAAAGTAGCGCTGCGTCAGGGCGTGAAGAGCGTATGGATTTATGAATTGCCGAGAGCAGGTCGTAATAAGCGTCGCCCTGCTTATCAAATGCGCTTGCCTGATGGCCGACAACGTCTGCCAATACCGACATGTGAAGCACCTCTTGGCCATTCTCTGGCTGGGTAAAGTCACAGGCGGTTTCTAAAAGTCCCAGCGCGCGCCGGGCATCGCCCGCACTTGCGTGCGCCAGGGCAGCAAGCACATCGTCCTCCACGGCAATCGTACGTTTGCCAAGGCCGCGCTGCTCGTCAGTCAGCGCTTGGCGCATGACGGCTATCAGCTCCTCTTGCGAGAGTGCTTTCAAAACGTAAACTCGAGCGCGAGATAGCAGGGCAGAGTTGACCTCGAAGGAGGGGTTCTCCGTGGTGGCGCCAATCAGGGTTAGCAGCCCCGACTCTACGTGAGGCAGCAAAGCATCCTGCTGGCTCTTGTTTAAGCGATGGATTTCATCCAGAAACAAAATAACTGGAGAGGCATGCTGCTGGGCGCGCTCAACCACGGCGCGTATCTCTTTGACGCCTGCCATCACCGCGCTTAAATGCTCCAGATGTGCGCTGGATGCGCGCGCGAGTAGCTCGGCCAGTGTTGTTTTGCCAACACCTGGAGGCCCCCACAAAATCATTGAGCGTACCAGGCCTGCTTCGGCCATGAGACGAAGCGGCTTGCCTTGACCCACCAGCGCCTGCTGCCCGACGTAGTCCTCAAGCGTCTGCGGGCGCATCCGGTACGCCAACGGCGCGTCATCGCTGGGTGTTGCACGCTGAGAGTCGAAAAGATCCATGTATACTTCCGTTGTAAATTGAGACATTGAGTAACGAGGTAATCATAAGTGCGTATGGCAAATGGCGTATTGCCCGACTACCTTTTGCATAGCTCCCATAAAAACTGATACAAACGATATGCTTGTCAGGGTGGCGCCTTAAGCGCATGGTGATATCTAATTATAATACGTAGCGGTACCTTCTTGACGATAGCGCTTAGCCATCGCCCATAGGCGTAGTGTAGTAATACCCGCTTATGATTGCGTGCCCAACGCCACTTCAGGGTTAAGGCGGCAGGCATGACACCACAAAGGAGACGGCACGATGTTAAACCAACTGCGTCTAGATCATGCCAACATGGCACGAATACTTCATGTCTTGCAGCTTAAACAAAAGACCCTGGCTCAGGGTGAACGACCCAATTTTCAGCTGATGCGTGAAGTCGTGGATTACATTTTGTCTTACATGGAAGGTTTCGCGGCCCCGTTAGAGCGTATATGCGTTGATCGTTTGGAAACCCAAGCGCCCGAGCATCTGGAATTAATGGAGAAAATGACCAGCGATTATCTTGAGCTCAAGCCGCGCCTTCAACTTTTGTCCGACAACATCGATACGATTCTGATGGACAACATCTTGCCGATGGATCGTTTTGCCGAGGATTTAAAAGCTTACCTTGAGGCGCATAGGGCGTATCTACGCCAAGAGCGAGAAGGCCTTTTCCCTCTTATTGATCAATATTTTAGTGAGGAAGATATGCAAGAGCTGCTGCACGCGCTGCCAGAAGGCGCTGAGCAGGAGCTTGAGCGCCTGCAACAGGATTACCCAGAGCTTTACGCTGAACTACGCGGCGCGGAAATACCCGCGATCTAATCAGCAGAGCGTTCCTTTGGCTGCCAGCGGGGCGTGTTAAACTAGCGCCCCGTGAACGAGCGGCTGATGGAGAAGCAGGTGTGCTTATCAAAGCAAACGGCAAAGGGGCAGTAATGGCTGGCCCCGTGCTGATTTTTGACTCCGGCGTGGGTGGGCTTTCGGTCGCCCGGTCACTGCGTCAGTATTATCCTGATACGGCGATGTGCTACGCCTGCGATAACGCGTGGATGCCTTATGGACTGCGTGATGACGTAACGCTTTCTGCTCGTATCGTGTCGGTTTGCCAGGCCGCCGTTCAGGCCTGCCAGCCAAGCGTGCTGGTCGTTGCCTGCAATACGGCCAGCACACTCGCGCTGGATGGTTTGCGCAACGCTTTGACGATCCCTGTGGTCGGCACGGTGCCCGCCATTAAACCCGCCGCCGCCATTAGCCAAACGCGCCATATTGGCCTGCTGGCTACTCGCGCTACTGTGGGTAGGCCCTACACGCAAAAGTTGATTGAAAACTTTGCCAGCGACTGCCTCATCACCCGGGTAGCCGCCGATGCGCTGGTGCTGGAAGCCGAGGCGCTACTTGGCGGCGGCCAGCCTGACCGCCAACGGCTTCAGCAAGCCCTGGCGCCTCTTTGGCAAACGTCGAGTACTCAGCCGCCAGTGGATACCGTTGTGCTGGGCTGTACGCATTTCCCCCTGTTAAAACCCTGGCTTGAAGCACTCGCCCCCACACCCGTGAATTGGATTGACTCCGGTGATGCTATCGCTCGGCGCGTAGGCCAAATCGCGCCGCCGTTAGAAAAAGGGCAAGATGGCCGATTTTTTACCACTGCTTCTGCCGATGCGCTAAGCCCAGGTTTTGCGCAGTTTGGATTTTTTGTTCCTGGCCGGTTGGCGTTAAGCGCTTAGGGCGCGTATTTTCAGCCTGAGCTGACACGACTGTTATTAGCATCGATATTAATACCGTTTATGAAAAAAGAGGCGCCGACTTGGCTATCCCCGTGATACAACCCGAACGTTATGACGAGCAGCTTGCCGAGAAGCGTGCTTACCTGGAAAGCACCTTTGCGGTGTTTAATCCGCCCGCACTTGAGGTCTTTGCCTCACCGCCCAGTCACTATCGCCAGCGCTGTGAGTTTCGTATCTGGCATGAAGGCGATGATCTTTACTACGCCATGTTTGAGGTTGACCCAGCCGATCCTAAAAACAAGCAGGTCGTGCGGCTTGATCAGTTTGACGTTGCAAGCGAGTCCATCAATGCGCTAATGCCGCGTCTGCGCGAGGCGTTTCTGGCCAGTGACGAACTGCGTCGGCGCCTATTTCAGGTGGAGTTTCTCACCACGCTGTCAGGCGAGGCGCTGGTAACGCTGATTTACCACCGCCCGCTAGGTGACGCTTGGGAGCAAGAAGCTCGCGCCTTGGAAGCTGAGCTTGGCATTATGATCATTGGGCGCTCACGCAAGCAGCGCCTGGTGCTTACCCGTGACCACGTGTGGGAGCGTTTAACGGTTGATGGGCGCCCGCTTGACTATCAGCAGGTCGAAAACAGCTTTACCCAGCCAAATGCGCATATCTGCCAAACAATGCTGAGCTGGGCGCGGGAAGTGACTGCCGGACGTCAGGATGAAGACCTGGTCGAGCTTTACTGTGGCAACGGCAACTTCACCATAGCCTTGGCTGATAATTTTCGGCGCGTACTGGCCACTGAAATTTCGCGCACGTCGGTCGCCAGCGCTAACGTCAACCTTGAAGCCAACAAGGTCACTAATGCCCATGTAGCCCGTATGTCAGCCGAAGAGTTTGCGCTGGCGCTTAAAGGCGAAAAAGGCGGGCGGCGCGTGGCTGAAATGGCATTGGACGAATATCGCTTCTCCACGGTGTTGGTTGACCCGCCCCGCGCTGGGTTGGATGCGCAGAGCTGTCAGCAAATCAGTGAATACGATCAGATCGTCTATATTTCATGCAACCCGGCAACACTTGCCGAGAATCTGGCGCTGCTCACCAAAACGCACCAGATAGAACGCTTTGCCCTATTTGACCAGTTTCCATTCACCGACCATTGTGAATGTGGCGTATGGCTCACGCGGCGCAAGAATGGTCAATAGGGCGCATAATGCGAAAGAGGTATACACCATGAAGAACATGTCAGATGGATAGAGTGATGATCCTGGGTGGCGTAAGCTAGTCGTTATATTGGCCTAAAGGCCTATCGTTCCACGTTTTTTGGCCAAGTGTGGCCCCGGCAGTCGAGGTGATGGATGCAATACGTTGCGAGTGAAGAGAGTCGGCAAGACCTTTTGAAGCAGCTATTTGAGCGCTTGGAAGCGCGGCTGGAACCGGAGCGAGCAACGGCGATAGAGACGTTTGCACGACGTTTTTACGCGAGCGTGCCGTTAGAGGATCTTGTTGATCGCCGTTTGGACGATCTGTACGGCGCCACACTATCCATTTGGCAGTTTCTACAGCACCACGATGCGAAGCGCCCTAAAGTGCGCGTTTTCAACCCTGACTTTGAAGAGCATGGCTGGCAGTCGACGCATACATTTGTGGCGGTACTGCATGAAGACATGCCTTTTTTGGTCGACTCGATACGAATTGAACTGAATCGCCAAGGGCTTACCGTCCATGCGATCCAAAATACCGTGTTTGCTGTGGCCCGCAATGAGCAGAATCAGCTGCAAACGCTGGCCTCACCTCGTGATGCCAACGCCCCAGAGGCGCGTGAGTCGCTCATCGTTATCGAGGTTGATCGTCATACTGATCCTGACGCGCTGTCGAATATCGAGGAAAAGCTCTATCAAGTACTGCGTGATGTACGTACCGCGGTTGATGACTACCACGCGATTACCCGCCAGATCACCGCCGCGATCCAGGAACTTGAAAAGAACTGCCCCCCGCAAATCGACCCGGACGATCATGAAGAGGCCATCGCCTTTTTAGAGTGGCTTGTTAAGGATAATTTCACCTTCCTGGGGTATGACGAATACCTGTTGGAAGGCGATGAGCTGCAGCGCGACCCGAATAGCTTACTTGGGGTCTTCCGCCTGGATGATCCGCGCTACGATGAGCGCATTCGTGCCGAAGAGGGCATTGACGAGCACGGCAATTATGAGCTGGTTCCTCAACTGCTCACGTTTGCCAAAAGCGCTCACCATTCGCGGGTACATCGCCCGACCTACCCGGACTACATTACCGTTGACCGCTATGACGACGACGGTAATGTGATTGGCGAGCGTCGCTTCTTTGGCCTGTTCACCTCGACGGTGTACAACGAGTCACCGCGCAATATTCCGCTGCTGCGCCGTAAACTAAAAGCTGTCTCGGATGTCGCCGGGTTTAATCCCCAAGGGCATAACGGTAAGCAGCTTCTACAGGTGCTGGAAGTTTATCCTCGCGATGACCTGTTCCAGATCAGTACGGATTCACTAGCGCATACGGCGCTGGGCATTCTTGATATTCGGGAACGCCGCCAGGTACGCCTGTTTATCCGTGCCGATGTTAGCGGCAAGTTCTACTCGTGCCTGGTGTTTGTGCCTCGCGATGTGTTTTCGACCGATCTGCGTCAACGCATTCAAAACCTGCTGTGTGACGAGCTTGACGCGCACTTTGGCGATTTTAATACCTACTTGTCAGAGTCGGTTCTGGCGCGTATTCAACTGATTCTGCGCTTTAACGGCGATGCACCCAGCCAGTACGACCTTAAGCGCCTGGAAAGCAAGGTTGCCCGCTTGGCACGCAGCTGGCGTGATGAGCTGATGGCCGCGATGATTGAGGGTTTTGGAGAAGAGCGCGCCAATCATCAGATGGAGAAGTTCCAAAGCGCCTTCTCGGCAAGCTATCGCGAAGACTTCAATGCGCGCACCGCAGTATTCGATGTACAGCACTTGCTGGCATTGGATAACGGTGAGGCGCTGTCGCTGTCGCTTTATCGGCCGCTGGAAGAGCAGGGCAGTGGCGTAAACCTGAAGCTTTTTCATCGTGGTTCGCCAATCCCGCTATCGGATGTGTTGCCCATGATGGAGAACCTGGGGCTTCGGGTTATTGGTGAGCGCCCCTACGACATTAATGCGCCGCAGCAGCATTACTGGATTCACGACTTTGAGCTTGAGCACAGCAATAAAGATGTCAGCCTGGGTGAAATGCGTGAAACCTTCAGTGACGCGTTTAAACGTATTTGGGCGGGCGAAGCGGATAACGATGCCTTTAACCGGCTGATTATTGCGGCAGGGCTGGATTGGCGCGAAGTCGCCATGCTGCGTGGATACGCACGTTATCTCAAGCAAATCCGCTTTGGCATGTCTCAAAACTACATTGCCGCGACCTTGGCCAACTACCCGGCCATTACTCAGTTACTGGTGGAAATGTTCCGTCTGCGCTTTGACCCTGCGCTGGACTCACACGATACCGACGAGTGCATCACGCGGCTTAATGAGCAGTTGGAAGCCGTTGCCAGCCTAAACGATGACCAACTGTTACGTCGTTTTATGGAGCTTATTCAGGCAACACTGCGCACCAACTACTACCAGCGTGCTGAAGATGGCCGCTTTAAAGACTACATCGCCTTTAAGCTTGAGCCTTCCAAAGTCACCGGAATGCCCAAGCCACGGCCGATGTTCGAGATTTTTGTCTGCTCGCCACGCGTGGAAGGTGTCCACCTGCGCGGTGGCAAAGTAGCCCGCGGTGGTTTGCGCTGGTCTGATCGCCATGAAGATTTCCGTACCGAAGTGCTGGGGCTGGTAAAAGCGCAGCAGGTCAAAAACGCGGTGATCGTGCCGGTGGGCGCCAAGGGTGGTTTTGTATGTAAGCGCATGCCTGAAAATGCTGACCGCGAAACGAAGCAGAACGAAGGCATTGCTTGCTATAAAACGTTTATCCGTGCGCTGTTAGATGTGACCGATAATCTGGATGGCAGTGACGTTGTTCCGCCTAAAAACGTGGTGCGCCACGATGAAGACGATGTCTACATGGTGGTTGCCGCCGATAAAGGGACGGCCACGTTCTCGGATATCGCCAACGAAATCTCTATCGAGTATGGCCACTGGCTAGGGGATGCGTTTGCCTCCGGCGGGGCGAACGGATATGACCATAAGAAAATGGGCATTACCGCGCGCGGTGCCTGGCAGTCGGTTAAACGTCACTTTAAAAACCTCGGCGTAGATACCCAGCGGGATCTGTTTAGTGTCGTTGGTATTGGTGATATGGCGGGCGACGTGTTTGGTAACGGCATGCTGCTTTCCGACAAGATTCAACTGGTGGGTGCGTTCAACCATCTGCATATCTTCGTCGACCCCAACCCTGATGCTGAGGCGGCCTTTGCCGAGCGTACAAGGCTGTTTAACCTGCCGCGCTCCAGCTGGGAAGATTACAGTGCCGAGCTGATTTCGCAGGGTGGCGGTATCTTTAACCGCAGTGCCAAGTCCATCGCGATTACTCCTGAAATGCAGCAGGTCTTTGGTATTCAGGAAGAGCGCCTGTCGCCAAATGAATTGATTCGCGCCATGCTCCAGTCAAAGGTCGACCTGGTCTGGAACGGCGGTATCGGCACCTACGTGAAAAGCTCGGATGAAACCGATGCCGATGTCGGCGATAAAGCTAACGATGCGCTGCGCATTAATGGCGAAGACCTTAACTGCCGCGTAGTGGGCGAAGGCGGCAACCTGGGGATGACTCAACGTGGCCGGATGGAAGCTGCCGCCAAAGGTGTGCGCGTTTACACTGACTTTATTGATAACGCAGGTGGCGTTAACTGCTCTGACCACGAGGTCAATATCAAAATATTGATCGATGATGTGGTGAAGCGTGGCGACATGACCGACAAGCAGCGCAACGACCTGCTGGCAGAAATGACCGATGAAGTTGCCGACCTGGTGATACTTGATAACTACCGTCAGGCCCAAGCGCTGGATCTCTCCGAAATACTGTCTTGCCAAGGCATCGGGCCGTATCGCCGCTTTATCAGCGAGCTGGAGTCTGCCGGGCAGATTGACCGTGAGCTTGAGTTCCTGCCCGCAGATGAGACCTTAAAAGAGCGTGCCGCCAATCAGCAGGGTATGCGCTTGCCGGAGCTTTCGGTACTGATTTCCTACGCCAAGAGCACGCTAAAAGGTGACCTGATCACCTCTGATGTGCCCGATGATACGTATATCCACCGCCATCTTGAGCGCCTGTTCCCGTCTGTGCTGACAGAGCGCTACCAGACCGAGATGTATGAGCACCGCCTGAAGCGTGAAATTGTGGCAACGCAAGTCGCGAATGATCTGGTTGATCACATGGGGGTTGTGTTTGTCCGTCGGTTGCGCGATTCCACTGGCGCCGGACGGGCAGATATTGCGCGTAACTATGTCATTGCGCGGGATAGCTTCAACCTGCTGTCACTTTGGGCACAGATTGAAGACCTGGATAACCAGATCCCCAGCGACGTGCAGCACTCCATGATGCTGGACCTGATGCGCCTGATCCGCCGCTCGACACGCTGGTTCCTGCGCCAGCACATGGGACTTTCGACTCAGGATACCATTGAGTACTTCGCGCCTCGGTTGGCGCAGCTGCAAGAAGAGATGGGCGAACTGTTAAGCGGCGAAGAGCTTGATGCCTGGCGCCAGCGTCGGGATGAGCTGCAGGACGCGGGCGTGCCGGAAGCGCTGGCATCTACCGTTGCCGCCGCGCCTAGCCTCTATGCCGGGTTGGGGATCATTCAGGCTGCACGGGTTACCAATGAGAAGCCCCAGCGAGTCGCCGAAGTGTTTTACGAAATTGGCAGCCGTTTGGAACTTCCCTGGATGAGCCAGCAGGTAACGCAGTTGGGAGTGCGTGACGCATGGCAGGTGCAGGCCCGGGAAACGTTCCGGGATGATATCGACCGGCAGCAGTTGGCCTTAACTACCAGCGTACTGAAGTTGGAAGCCGGTAGCCGCGATACTCAGGAGCGTGTGGACCAGTGGCTTGAGCAGCATGCTGACCTGCACCGCCGCTGGTGCCGTTTGATTGATGAGGTGCGTGGCGGTAGTGAGGGTGGATTTGCGCTGTTTGCCGTCGCCGTACGCGAACTGGTAGACCTTGCAGAAAGCGATAGTGAAGTATAAACGCGTAAGCATTCGCTAACACAACGCATACTTGTTGTAAGAAGTAACCGTGCTTGAGGTAACTCAGGCACGGTTTTTTTGTGCGCGGTTTCTGGTTAAGCTCAAGCGCGGTGCGCTAAATGGGCAGGATGCGCTATACTCTGCGCCGCCCATTCTCCCAGAGAGACTCTGTCGATGTATTCACTCGCGCGTTCGCTGTTCTTTCGTATTGACCCCGAAACCTCACACGGGCTGGCGCTGGGGGCGTTAGACACATTACAACGCGTGGGCGGTATACGCCCTTGGGTGGGCAAGCCAATAGAGGATCCTGTTGAATTGATGGGGTTGCGCTTTGCCAACCGCGTGGGGCTTGCTGCGGGGCTTGATAAAAATGCCGATCACCTGGATGCGCTTGGCGCGCTGGGCTTTGGTTTTGTCGAAGTGGGCACGGTGACCCCCAAGGCGCAGCCGGGTAACGCCAAGCCGCGCTTGTTCCGTTTGGCGAGCCATGACGCCATCATTAACCGCTTTGGGTTTAATAACAAAGGGGTTGAGCATTTAATTGAACAGGTGAAAAAGCGCCACTATAAAGGCGTGGTGGGCATTAATATTGGCAAAAATCTGACCACCTCGGTTGAAAATGCCCTGGAGGACTATTTAGCCTGCCTGAATGCCGTTCACCCGGTCGCCGATTATATTACCGTGAATATTTCTTCACCCAATACGCCGGGGCTTCGTACGCTGCAGTTTGGCGAGCAGTTGGATGCATTATTAGGCCCGATTCGTGAGCGTAGCCGGGTGCTGGATGCTGAAGCGAACCGCAAGGTACCGCTACTTATTAAAATCGCCCCGGATATGAGCGAAGAGGAAGTCGCGCTCGTGGCCGGTAGTATTGCTCGCAACGAACTGGACGGCGTCATCGCGACTAACACGACCGTTTCCCGTGAAGCGGTCAAGAGTGACCCTCAGGCGGAAGAAGCGGGAGGGCTATCGGGAAAACCCGTTTTTGAACCCTCTAACGTGATTATTCGTCTGCTGCGACAGCATCTACCAACGCTACCGATTATTGGCGTAGGCGGTATTGATAGTGGTGAAACCGCAAAAGCCAAAATCGCGGCGGGTGCTGATTTGGTTCAGCTCTATTCAGGCCTAATTTACCAAGGCCCTGCGCTTGTGAACGAATGTGCCAGCGCGCTAAAACGCAGTAATTCGCGTGGTTTTGATGCTAAAAAGCCCGCTTAAGAGCGGGCTCCATGTTCCAAAATGTAGATTAAGGAAGTTATAACCGGTTAGGTCATGACCATGGGATTCTTGTGGATACCGGAAACGCCGGTCATACCGTCCCATTGGTCTCCGCGACCTTCACGCCAACCGCTCATCCAGTACTCGCGTAAATTAACATCTTGACTGGGACATTCATCACGGGAGCGGCCGATAACACCTGCTTTGTACCCGTGAACATAAGCCCGCTGGAAGCGGTCACGTTTTTGTCGTTTCATTGGCTAACCTCTTTTCATGAAAGCCTTTAATAAGAAATAGTGCACTATGCCTTAGTGGCGTCAGGCTCCTATTTCGAGAGCTAACCTCAAGAGCAGGCAGCCAGCATGGTACTTTTGTCTAGCACTCACGTGCTGAACCGACCAAGCGGCGCCCCAAACAAGCCATAGGTCATAAATGGCCTAGACAAGCAACGCATGCGTTTTTAGTAGCTACTCTCTTATTCTTAGATCAAGATGGGGGCACTTGTCGACCCCCAAATTGTCATAAGATGTAAATACATTTGCCATATATAGGAATATCGCGCGGTTACGCGCTGCCATGACTATGACCGAAACGAGTCAAAACGCCCCCTTGAACCTGTTGGCGACCTGCCCGAAAGGCATTGAAGGCCTGCTGGCCGATGAGCTGGCAGCGCTAGGCGCGACGCTTGGAAAGACCACGGTGGCAGGCGTGTACTTCACCGCCAGCCAGTCCATCGCCTACCGTGTATGTTTGTGGTCACGGCTTGCCAACCGGGTCATTCTGCAGCTCGTTCGCGAGCCGATGATTGAAACGCCCGAGCAGTTACGCGATGTCGTTGCCCGTATTGCCTGGACCCAGCATTTGGCCGTGGGCAAAACCCTTGCCGTAGATTTTCATGGCCGCAGCGACCACATTCGTCATACCCGGTTTGGCGCGCAAACGGTGAAAGACGGCGTGGTAGATTCGTTGCAGCTTGCCGGGCAAGAGCGGCCATCTATTGATACTAAAACGCCCGATTTGCGCCTGTACGCACATTTGCACCGGGCGAATCTCACGATTGGTATCGACCTCTCGGGCGAGAGTCTTCATCGCCGAGGGTATCGTCGCGACGTAGGCCATGCACCGCTGAAAGAGAACCTGGCGGCCGCGCTACTCATACGCGCGGGCTGGCCCGAGCGAGCCAAGGCTGGCGAGCCGTTGATCGACCCACTGTGTGGCGCGGGCACGCTGTTGATTGAAGCGGCGCTAATGGCCGCCGACCAGGCGCCTAACCTGGACCGCGAACGCTTTGGCTTCAAGGGCTGGGCTGGGCACGATGAAGCGCTCTGGCTTGAGCAAAAGCGCGAGGCCGAAGCGCGTGCTTCTATTGGCCGCAAGCGGTGTAAAACGCAGCTGCTGGGCTTTGACCAAAGCCCAGCGGCGCTTTCTGCGGCGAAAACCAACGCGATGCGTGCAGGTATTCCAGCGCTGATTACCCTGCACGGGCAAAGTCTTGCCCAGCTAACCCGGCCCGAGACCCTCACCGCATCAAGCGGGCTGTTGATCACCAACCCGCCGTACGGCGAGCGGTTGGGCGAGCTTCCCGAACTGGTGCGCCTTTACGCCCAGCTGGGCGAAAAAGCCAAGGCACTGTTTCCAGGTTGGACGCTGGCAATGTTTACCGGTAACCCCGACCTGGGCCACCGTTTGGGGCTGCGGGCACACAAGCAGTATGCGTTAAAAAATGGTGCGCTGGATGCCAAGCTGCTGCTGATGGATATCGGCACGCCGGTTGCCAATAATGATGCTCAGGCAGAAGGGCAGCCTACGGATCAAGCGCCTGTTGCTCCACAGCAAGCGTCGCGTGCGGTGTCCGAAAACGCCCAGATGTTTGCTAATCGCTTGGTTAAAAACCAGAAGCGCCTCAAAAAATGGTTAAAGCAGAGCGGTGAAACCTGCTACCGGCTCTATGATGCCGACATGCCTGAGTTTGCGCTGGCGATTGACCGCTATGGCGACCGTGTACACGTTCAAGAGTACGCCGCGCCGAGCTCTATCAACCCGGCTCAGGCACAAAAACGCCTGTTTGACGCCCTGGAGGTATTGCCTGATGCGTTGGGCATTGATCCCAGCAAGGTGTATATCAAGCGTCGTGAGCGGCAAACCGGCACCGCCCAGTACCAAAAGCGTGATGCCAGCGGCGAGCGTTTTGACGTGCGTGAAGGCGATGCGCGGTTGTGGGTTAATCTGCGTGACTACCTGGATACCGGGCTGTTCCTGGACCATAGGCCAGTGCGCCGCATGTTGGGTGAAATGGCCAGCGGCAAGCGCTTCTTAAACCTGTTTTGCTACACCGCCACGGCCACGGTACAAGCCGCGCTGGGCGGCGCCAGCGACAGCGTTAGCGTGGATATGTCTAACACCTACCTTGAGTGGGCAAAAGACAACTTTACGCTGAACGAACTCGACCTGCGGCTGCACCGCGTGGTGCGCGATGATTGTTTCCGCTGGCTGGAAACCGCTAACGCCGAGTTTGATTTGATCTTTATGGACCCGCCGACGTTCTCCAACTCGAAAAAAATGCGCGATACACTCGATGTACAGCGCGACCACCCACGGTTGGTAGAGCTGGCTATGGCGCGGCTTGCGCCCGGAGGGACGTTGGTATTCTCGAATAATCAGCGTCGCTTCAAGCTTGATGATGCACTTAGCGAGCGCTATGCGGTGGAGGAGATTACCTCGCGTACCTTCGACCCTGACTTTCAGCGGCGCACCAATATGCATCACGTATTCCTGCTGCGTCACCGCAGCTAGGGCGTAAGGGCTTGCGGCGGTGATCTCGCTTACGCTCTACACCACGCTGGGTTGCCATCTGTGCGCCCAGCTGGAAGGCCTGCTGGCAGCGCTTGCCAATCAACCGGTGGTGCTGCAACGCATTGAAATCAGTGATTGTCCGGAGTTGCTAGCGCGCTATGGCGAGCTTATTCCGGTTGTGGCGGATAGCCAGGGGCATGAGCTGATACGCGGTTTTGAGGTAGAGCGCTTAAGCGGTTGGTTGCGTCAGCGCGGCTGGCTAAGTGAGCACGCGCTAACACGCCTGATGCAACCTGATGAAGTGCCGCCAAAAGGGCGTTATGTTCACAACGGGCGGCGCTTTCTGGGTGAGTGATGACTTACTGGGGGGCGATTAAAGCAGATCAAGCAGCGAAAGCTGGCGCATCGCTTCCTGGCCCTCTGGAGTATGGTCATCAACGTCCAATACTTTATGAAACCCGCGTGACTTTTGAATGGTCGTCTCATCTTCCAGCCACATCTGAGCCTGCTCAAGCGTGTCGGCCAGTTGATGTTTTAAGCCGCCAAACTGCGTGCCGATTTGCCCCCAGGCGCGACTAAAAATCCAGTCGCCAAACATATCCTGGTGAATATGAACCAGCACATAGTCGTGGTCGGTTTCCCACCTTACGATCACAAGCTTACTCCCACGGTTGTTCTTGACACTGGCTTACCCATTAGGCACTCCTTGTCCTGAATACTCTTTTCCAATTTGATGCGGCGGGCGGTATTGTAAAGCGCGTTATCGCAAACGCCTATCTTTGCTTATGAAGCGTTTTTCTGTGAAGAGGCTTGCCTGTCCTGCGGACTAGAAGGATCACGTTGTGAAGCTGACTGTAGATGCCAATATACCCGCCGCCGAACGCTGCTTTGGTGATTTTGGCTCGATTACCCATCTGCCAGGGCGTGAAATAAGCACGGCACACGTCAAAGACGCTAATGCGCTGATTGTGCGCTCCATCACCCAGGTCACTGCCGCGCTATTGGCAGACAGCGCTGTACGCTTTGTCGGTACCTGTACGATTGGCACCGACCATATTGATCACGCCGCCCTGGCCGAGCGTGGTATTACCTTTGCAAGCGCGCCTGGTTGCAACGCTGAAGCGGTGGTGGACTATGTGCTCAGCAGCTTGCTAACGCTTGCTGAGCGCGATGGCTGGTCGCTGCTCTCACGAACGGTGGGCATTGTGGGCGTCGGCAATGTAGGCAGCCGCTTGCTTGCCCGCCTTAATGCGCTGGGCGTCAACACACTTGCCTGTGACCCACCCAGAGCAGAGCAGGAGGGAGAGCAAGGCTTCGAGCCGCTGGATACGCTGATCGATCGTTGCGATATTCTCTGCCTGCACACGCCGCTGGTGTCAGATGGGCCGCACGCCACGTATCAGCTGCTGAATGCTCAGCGCATCAATGAATTAGCGCCTGGCACGGTATTGCTAAACGCAGGGCGGGGCGACTGTATTGATGGGTTAGCGCTGCGTGGTCGGTTAGCGGGTAAAGGGGATATTACCGCCGTGCTGGACGTGTGGGAGAGCGAGCCGGACATTGACGCAGGGCTGCGCGACCTGGTGGCACTTGCCACGCCGCATATTGCCGGGCATAGCCTGGACGGCAAGCTGCGCGGTACCTGGATGATTCAGCAGGCGTTAGCCAGCCATCTTGGTACTCCCAACCATGATGCGTTTGCCGATATCTGCCCGCTGCCAGCGTTGGCGTCATTGCACTTGCAGGACGCACTGCCGGTCGAGGATGCGCTGCGTGTGTGCATGCGTGCGGTGTATGATGTACGCCGAGACCACGACAGCCTGCAGCGCCAGGCGCTTGTGGAGGGTATCAAGCAGGGCTTTGATACTTGCCGAGCCAATTATCCGCTGCGCCGTGAATTTGCCACGCTGAACGTGCAGCTATCGGGCAGTGCGGTTGAGCTTGAAGCGCTTTTGAGTGCCGCGGGCTTTCGCGTCTCGCGGTTATCCTGACGCGCAAAAAGAACAGGCCCGCATAAAGCGGGCCTGATACGTCTGATGCGTGCGGATGTTTCTTATTGACGGTAAGCGGCTTCTTTTAGCGCACGAATACGGTCATCCAGCGGCGGGTGGCTGGCAAAAAGCTGCTCTACCAGTGAGCGTGTTTGGCCTTTGGTGATCGCCATGGCGCGTAGAGTGTCGGGCATTTGGTCCGGCATTTCTGTTTCCGCCTTCAAGCGGGCCAGGGCATTCACCATGGAGCCCGTCCCTGCTAACCGTGCACCGGCCTCATCGGCACGGTATTCACGGTAGCGAGAGAACCAGGCAACGATAGCCGACGCCACAATCCCGAACACAATTTCAGCGACAATCACGACCGCGAAGTAACCCATAAAGCCCAGGCCGCCTTCGCCGCCGCTGCGGCTTTTAAGAAAACTATCTACCAATTGCGCCACCACACGGGCAAAGAACATCACAAAGGTGTTCACCACGCCCTGAATCAGCGCCAGCGTTACCATGTCGCCATTGGCAACGTGGCCAATTTCGTGGGCAAGCACTGCGCGCACTTCGTCGGGGCGCATCCGGTTTAACAGCCCGGCAGAAACCGCCACCAAAGCGTCATCTTTATTCCAGCCGGTGGCAAACGCGTTTGACTGCTGGGCGGGGAAAATGCCCACCTCCGGCGTTTTAATACCGGCCTCGCGGGCAAGCTCAGCCACGGTATCGACCAGCCACTGCTCGGTGGCGTTGGAAGGAGACTCAATAATCACCGTGCCGGTACTGCGTTTCGCCATCCACTTGGAAATAAACAGCGAGATCAGCGAGCCGACCATGCCGAAGATAAAGCAGAAAATCAGCAGGCTGGTAAAGTTGATTCCTTGGCTGCGTAAATAACCCTCAACACCAAACAGGCGCAGCGTAATACTAGCGACAAGCAGCACCGCCAGGTTGGTGGCTAAAAACAGCACAATTCGCATCATGGTGCAGGTTCTCCCTAAGAGGACAATAAAGCGTTACTAGAATGCTTGCTTAGATACGTACACTTCATGGCAGTTTCAAGTCACCGCCCGCCTTATTGACGGTAGCGGGACAAGAAATTACCGAACCTGTCCAGAGCGTCGCCCAATTGATCCGCCCAGGGCAGTGTCACGATGCGTACATGATCAGGTTCTGGCCAGTTAAACGCCGTGCCTTGAACCAGCAGAATTTTCTCTTGAAGGAGCAAATCAAGAACCAGCTTCTGGTCATCTTGAATATTGAAGACCTTGGGGTCCAAACGAGGAAACGCATAGAGGGCGCCTTTGGGCGTGACACAAGAAACGCCAGGAATCGCGTTGAGCTTTTCCACCGTGATGTCGCGCTGAGCCAGTAAGCGGCCACCTGGTAGAATCAGGTCATTGATCGACTGATAGCCACCCAGTGCGGTCTGAATGGCGTGCTGGGCAGGCACGTTAGCACACAGACGCATGGAGGCCAGCATGGTCAGCCCCTGGATGAAATCCTTGGCGCGCTGTTTGGCAATCGTGCCAGAAATCGTCATCCAGCCGGAGCGAAAGCCCGCACAGCGGTAGCTTTTCGATAGCCCGTTCATGGTAATCACTAGTTGGTCATCGTCGGCCAGAGCGCCGGTCGCGGTATGTTCTACGCCGTCATAAAGGATCTTGTCGTAGATCTCGTCAGAGAACACCACCAGATTGTGCTCTTTGGCCACGGCCAATACATCGCGCACCACGGCCGGTGGATAAACCGCGCCGGTCGGGTTATTGGGGTTGATCAGCACAATCGCGCGGGTACGGCTGGTAATCTTGGCGCGGATATCGGCAATGTCCGGCGTCCAGTCGGCCTGCTCATCGCACCTATAGTGCACGCCGTGGCCACCAGAAAGATTGGCTGCCGCTGTCCACAGCGGGTAGTCCGGCGCGGGAATCAGCACTTCGTCGCCATCGTTTAATAGCGCCTGCATGCACATCACAATCAGTTCGGACACGCCGTTTCCGATGTAAATATCTTCGATGCCAACGCCTGGAATCTCCTTGCGCTGGCACTCCTGCATAATCGCCTTACGCGCCGAGTAGAGGCCTTTGGAATCACAATAGCCTTGTGCCGTGGGCAGGTTGCGCATCACATCCTGCAAAATCTCTTCTGGTGCTTCAAACCCAAAGGGCGCCGGGTTGCCAATATTCAGCTTTAAAATCCGCTGGCCTTCATCCTCAAGCCGCTTGGCATGGTCAAGGACCGGGCCACGGATGTCGTAGCAGACGTTATTGAGCTTGTGAGATTTTTTGAGTTCAGTAGATGGCGGCTCGGCATTTTGTGAGTCCGTATCCTGAAGTTCAGTAGGCGTTTGAAGCTGAGAGGTTTCCATGAGTGATTTATCCAAAAGTGTCCAAAGGCCGTGCGGCGGCGCCGGTCGATTTATCCATTATGCGTCGGAAAGTAGCTGATTGTCTTCGTCGTTTTGCACAATGGGCGGCGGAATATCGTCAGGTGTTTCCAGCGTTAAACGGCCAAGCTTGCCGTCACGCAGTTCGTGTAACAGCACTTCGGCGCCACGATGTAAATCTACCTCGCCACCCGCGCGCAGGCCGCCCCGTTTACCGGCAATTTCTTTCAGGATGGCATGGCCATCAAATCCGGCGATCGCCAGGAAGTCGGGCTTCTTCGGGCCATCGGCGTCCACGTCATTATCGACCGGCGCTTCATACGTGGGCAGTGTTTTGAGTTTGTAACGTGCGGTCAACTCTTCAGGGTAGCGCTTAGCAAGCTCGGCGCTGGTAACAATACCCACGTCGGTATACTCAATGGCGGTATCGCGAATAGCGCCGCTGGCCGCCAGCCGGTAGGCGCTGGCCTGGTCTTCAATCTTGGGCCACAGCACGCCGGGCGTGTCGATCAGCGCCACGCGGCCATCAATACGCACTTTCTGCTGGCGCTTGGTGACCGCCGGTTCGTTACCGGTTTTAGCAATTTTGCGCCCGGCCAGGCCGTTAATCAGGGTGGATTTACCCACGTTGGGAATTCCCATCACCATCACCCGAACGTCGCGGTCAGCACGTACGTCGCCCGCTAACTCGTGGCAAAGTTTGGGGATTTTCTTTAACTCACGCGTGTTGGTTGTGGTGATCGCGAGTGCCCGGGTATCGTCCTGGGCATCAAAAAAGGCCACCCATTCAGCGGTGCGCTCAGGGTCTGCCAGGTCCGCCCGGGAGAGTATTTTCAATACCGGCTTATGGCGGGTCAGCTCGGCCAGCATCGGGTTGGCGCTGGAGTAGGGCAGGCGTGCGTCAAGTACTTCAATGACCACGTCAATCTCCGGCAGCGCATCCTTTATCTGGCGGCGGGCCTTGTTCATATGTCCGGGGAACCAGCCGAGCATGAGTTTCTCCTACAAGCACAAAAAACGGGCATAAAAAAAGCGAGCAACCATTCTACCAGATGGCGCCCGCCTTGCTGCGATTCGTTAAGGGGTTAGAGGTAGCGTTTACTCGTCAGGATGAAACTCTAGCGATACTGAGTTAATGCAGTAACGCAATCCTGTGGACTCCGGCGGCCCGTCGGGAAACACGTGCCCTAAATGGGCATCGCAGTGGGAACACACAACTTCTGTGCGCACCATGCCGTGCGTGGTATCGCTATGCTCCTCAACGCTGTTTCTGCCAAGCGGCCTGTCGAAGCTGGGCCAACCGCAGCCCGCATCAAATTTGTGCTCGTTTTCAAACAGCGGCGCGTGGCAACAAATGCAGTGGTAAATGCCTTGAGCATCGCTTACCTGGTAGTCGCCTGTAAAAGGGCGCTCGGTGCCTTTCTCGCGTGCTACCCGGTACTGTTCAGGCGTCAGTTGTTCACGCCACTGATCGGAGGGTTTTTCAATTTTGGCCATTTAGTGTCTCCTTTCCCTTTATGACTTGCAGGCTAGCGTACTCTTTTCAATTAAGACAGCGTAGTTCGTGCTTGAGTTCGGAAGGTGAATAGGGTGTAACTACCCGCTTGAAAGGGAGTTAAGTAGTAGGAGTAAACGAGATTGGCGTATAGATAGAAAGCAGAGCGATATCATAGGGCTTGACAGAAATGCGTGCTCTGAGTAATATACGCGCCACCTCGACGAGGCAATGAAACGTCCCATTCGTCTAGTGGTCCAGGACACCGCCCTTTCACGGCGGTAACAGGGGTTCGAACCCCCTATGGGACGCCAATTACATCGTTAAGGTATCGGAGTGCGGGAATAGCTCAGTGGTAGAGCATCGCCTTGCCAAGGCGAGGGTCGAGAGTTCGAATCTCTTTTCCCGCTCCAATTTGGTCGTGTGGTTAAGCAAGTGCAGGTCGAGAGCTGGAACGCCAGCCCGGTCGAATCTCTTTTCCCGCTCCAAAACGTCCCATTCGTCTAGTGGTCCAGGACACCGCCCTTTCACGGCGGTAACAGGGGTTCGAACCCCCTATGGGACGCCAATCCGATGGCGAGAAATTGATTAAGCGGGAATAGCTCAGTGGTAGAGCATCGCCTTGCCAAGGCGAGGGTCGAGAGTTCGAATCTCTTTTCCCGCTCCAATCAGTTAATTGATGGTGTGGTTAATCAAGTGCAGGTCGAGAGCTGGAACGCCAGCCCGGTCGAATCTCTTTTCCCGCTCCAATCAATAAAATAGATGTTTATACGTCCCATTCGTCTAGTGGCCTAGGACACCGCCCTTTCACGGCGGTAACAGGGGTTCGAACCCCCTATGGGACGCCATCTAGCAAGTGCATGTTTACGTTGCGGGAATAGCTCAGTGGTAGAGCATCGCCTTGCCAAGGCGAGGGTCGAGAGTTCGAATCTCTTTTCCCGCTCCACGTAATCAGTCTTATCTAGCATGGCAAGGGTCGAGAGCTGGAGCGCCAGTCCGGCTGATGGCAGCCCCGTAGAATCTCTTTTCCCGCTCCATGTAAACAGCCTCATTTCGTTATCCTTCCTGTTTTACCTTTCCTTCTTGTTATACATATTGCTATCTATCTACCGTCCTTGTTGGCGGCGTTTTGCTGTGCGTGTGTTTTAGAGGCGCGTTTTGAGTGGCGGCTTACGTCCAGGCAGTGCTGCCTGGACGTAAGCCGGTAATACCCTGCGTTAACTAAGGGTGAAGTGATTTACAACGCTGCTAAGCGACTGCGAGCGCTGTTTCAGGTCGTGCGCGGAGTTAGCCGTTTGCTGAACCATAGTGGCGTTATCCTGAGTTGACTGGTCAAGCTGTGCGATGGCCACGTTGATCTGCTCAATCCCCTGGGTTTGCTCATGTGTCGCGGCTGTAATGTCGGCAAATAGGTCGTTGATGCGTTGGATCTGTTGGTCAATCTGCTGCATCCGCTCTTTAGCGGTAGTCACCAGTGAGGCGCCGTTATCCACCTGTGCATTGGAGGTGTTAATCAGCGTTTTGATCTCGTGAGCGGCGGTTGCCGAACGGTTAGCCAGCTGGCGCACTTCACCGGCTACCACGGCAAAACCTCGACCATGCTCACCCGCGCGGGCAGCTTCAACCGACGCATTGAGGGCCAAAATGTTGGTCTGGAAAGCAATGCTGTCAATCAGGGTAACAATATCGGAAATTCTGGCGGCTTCAGCGCTAATTTCCTGCATGGAAGTAACGGCCTTGCCAATCGCTTGCTGGCCAAACTGAGAGGTTTCGCCTGCACTGCGCACAAGCTCCTTGGCTTGTTCCACGTTTTCGGCATTTTGGCGCACCGTCGCGGTCACTTCTTCCATGCTGGCAGAGGTTTGCTGAAGGGCGGCTGCCTGCTGCTCGGTGCGTGATGAAAGCTCCTGATTGCCTGCGGCAATATCGCCAGAGTTATGGTCTACCGCGGCGCTGGTGGCGTGAATTTCCTGCATCGTTGCGTGCAGCTTGTCACGCATTTGCTGAATATCGTAAAGCAGGCTGTTGGTATCGTTGGCACCCAGGTGAACCCTTGCCGTTAAGTCGCCTTGGGCAATACGTGCTACTACCTCTGCCGCGTAGTCAGGCTCGCCACCCAAGCGGCGCAGAATCAACGAGATCATGCCCCAAAAGGCCAGCGTTACCAGTATGCCGCCCACCAGGCCGACCAAAATGGTTTTGGTCAATTGGGTCATAATGGTTTGGCTGATATCGCCCATAAAAATACCGCTGGCAACATACACATTCCACGGGGCGTAGGCTTCGGTGTAGGTATGCACCAGGGGTAATTTGTCGTTGCCGCGGGCGAAGTTGGAGTAGTAGTCGGCAAAGCCGTGGCCTGACTCGCGGGCGCTTTCCCTGATCAATTGGAAGATCAGCGTGCCCTTGGGGTCAGTCACCTGGGATAAATCCTGCCCCGTCGGACGTTTGGGGTGGGCAAGCATCTTCAGGTCGCCGCTGAGTGCAAACAGGTAGTTGTCATCGACGCCAAAGCGCACGTCACGAATGGCTTCAAACGCCTGGGTTTTGGCTTCATCAAGCGAGAGCTCGCCCCGCTTGGCTCTTTCATCAAAATGCTCAAGGGTAGAAACGGCAATGTCCACGGCGGTAACCATGCGCTGCTCACGCTCATGATAGAGCAGCGTTCGGCTTTGTAGGGCATTCACCGTAATCATGATGGCGAGTATCAGCCATAAAACGGCTACGCCAATCAGCCGTTGGCGGCGCAGGGGAAGCGCTGCCAGGCCGCGTCGGGCGGTGGACGTTGAATGTTCGGTAGTAGAGCCTGGTTGGGCAAAGGTAGCAGGGGGCTGGGCGATCATGGTGCTCACTATGGCTTTTTCTCGTTTATAAAATACGTATTCCCTTGTATGCCGTGCTATTAATAGCGCAAGGGAATGCGGGTAATACTAAAGTATTAGCCTGCGAGTCATGCGCGACAAAACGCCGCGAATACTAATTAAAGTGGACGGGTTGGTTAGCGGTTTAACGAGATAGCCATAGGCGCCATGTTACGCTGGCTTGAAAAAACGACCGAATGCCCCGATATCGTTGCTTCTCACGTATTTTTTGTGCCCCTATTTTTTGCTGACAGGACATCTTTATGGCCGAACCGGCATTGTCTATCCGTGGCCTTACCAAGGTGTACGGCAACGGCTTTCACGCGTTAAAAGGGATTGATCTCGATGTCCAGCAGGGCGATTTTTTTGCCTTGTTGGGCCCCAATGGCGCGGGTAAATCCACCACCCTGGGCGTGGTGTGTTCATTGGTGCAGAAGTCAGAAGGCAAGGTGTCGATTTTTGGTATCGACATCGACAAGGACTTCGCCAAAGCCAAGTACCAGCTGGGCGTGGTTCCTCAGGAATTCAACTTCAACCAGTTCGAGAAGGTGCTTGATATCGTGCTGGCGCAAGCAGGCTATTACGGCATGACGCGCCGTGAAGCGCTGCCGCGTGCCGAGCAGCTGCTGCGCGACCTGGGCCTGTGGGACAAGCGCAATGGCAACGCTCGCATGCTTTCTGGTGGTATGAAGCGCCGCTTGATGATTGCCCGGGCGCTGATGCACCGGCCCAAGCTACTGATTCTGGATGAGCCCACCGCGGGTGTGGATATCGAACTGCGCCGCAGCATGTGGGAATACATGCGCCGCATTAATCAGGATGAAGGCACCACGATCATCCTGACCACCCACTATCTGGAAGAAGCCGAAAGCCTGTGCCGTAATATCGCCATCATCAATCACGGTGAAATTGTGCGTAACACCAGCGTGCGCGAGCTATTGGCCGAGCTGAATACCGAAACCTTCCTGCTGGATCTCGCTGAGCCTGTCACAGCACCGCCGGTGATCGAAGGGTTTGAGATCAATCAGATCGAACCTACGCAACTCTCGTTGGTGATTCATCGCGGGCAGCAGTTAAACGATGTGTTCAGTGTGTTAAGCGAGCAGGGCATGCAGGTGGTTTCCATGCGCAACCGCGCTAACCGGTTGGAAGAGATGTTTGTGTCAATGGTAGAGGCGGGCAATAAAGCCATCGATCAGCGCGCCGAACCCAACAAGGAGACGCAGGCATGAATGCAACACAAACGTTCGTCGCGCTATGGACGCTAGTACTTAAAGAGATCAAACGCTTTACGCGTATCTGGCCGCAAACGCTGCTGCCGCCTTCGATCACCATGGCGATGTACTTCATCATCTTTGGCAACCTGATCGGCTCGCGCATAGGGGATATGGATGGCTTCTCCTACATGGACTTTATCGTCCCCGGCCTGATCATGATGTCGGTAATTACCAACAGCTACTCGAACGTGGCTTCCAGCTTCTTCTCGAACAAGTTTCAGCGTTCAGTAGAAGAGCTAATGGTATCGCCCATGCCCAACTGGGTGATTCTATCCGGGTTTATCCTCGGCGGTATGGCGCGCGGTTTGGGTGTGGGCCTGATCGTTACTATTGTGTCGCTATTTTTCACGCGCTTAACCATCGAGCACCCGCTTTTAACCCTATTGGTGGTGGTGCTAACCTCGGCGCTGTTCTCCATCGGCGGCTTTATCAATGCCCTGCTGGCCAACAAGTTTGACGATATTTCCATCGTGCCGACCTTTATTTTGACGCCGCTGACCTACCTCGGCGGGGTGTTTTACTCCATTTCCATGCTGCCCAATTTCTGGCAGGGCGTGTCAATGCTCAACCCGATTCTGTATATGGTGAACGTCTTCCGCTATGGGTTTTTGGGCGTGTCGGATATTCCCGTTGGCTGGGCGCTAGCGGCCATTTTTGGGTTTATCGTAGTGCTGTTCTTCGCGGCACTGGCCATGCTGGAGCGTGGCAAAGGCATTCGTAGTTAACTGTACGACCGTTTTTATCAAGAGAGCGTTACCCTATGGCACACCGCCCCGATACCTTAGAGCACGCGCCCCTGGGGCGCGAATCCGCCTACCCTGAGCAGTACGATGCCGGGCTGCTGTTCCCCATCCCACGCGCCGTCAACCGCGCCCCGCTAGGCATTGAAGAGGGCAAGCTGCCCTTTGTGGGTGAAGATGAGTGGCACGCATTTGAGGTTTCCTGGCTGAATGCCCGTGGTAAGCCCATCGTGGCCGTGGCCCGCTTTCGGCTGCCTGCTGAGTCGCCCAGCCTGATCGAATCCAAATCCTGGAAGCTTTACCTCAACAGCTTTAACCAGACTCGTATGGAAAGCCGCGAGGAAGTGATTGAAACGTTGAAGCGTGACCTAAGCGCGGTAGCCGGTGCACCGGTCAGTGTGGAGCTACTCGGTGTAGAAGACGCTGAGCTTGCCCCACAGCTGCTACCCGGCGACTGCCTGGACGACCTGGATATTGAAGTAAGTGATTACACGCCCAGCGCTGCCCATGTGGCGGTAAGCGATGAGATTGTAGAAGAGACGCTGCACTCGCATCTGCTTAAGTCCAACTGCCCGGTGACCGGCCAGCCCGACTGGGGCAGCGTGATGATTCGCTACAAAGGTCCGAAGCTGGATCGCGAAGGGTTACTGCGTTACCTGATCGGCTATCGTCAGCATCAGGATTTTCACGAGCACTGTGTCGAGCACATCTTCACCGACCTGATGCAGCACGCCAAGCCTACCGAGCTTCTGGTGCTGGCGCGCTACGTGCGCCGCGGCGGGTTAGATATCAGCCCCTGGCGCGCCACGCCGGGCCTTACGCCGCCAAGCCCGCTGCGTCTGGCAAGACAGTAAGCGACTGCGCTACAGTAGTGCCTAACTGATTGATAGGATGAAACCAAATGGATGGACTCACGCTGCTTCACAGCCGTAGCTCAATGGGCAAGCTCACCGATCCTGCGCCTACTGCCGAGCAGATGGACGCCATTTACCAGGCGGCTCTGCGTGCCCCAGACCACAAAGAGCTGCGCCCCTGGCGGTTTATTGAGTTCACTGGGGAAGGGCGTACGCGCCTGGGTGAGCTGTTTGCCGAAGCCGAGTTCCAGGAAGACCCCAGTGCCGACGACGACACGCTGAACTCAGCGCGCAAAAAGCCGCTGCGCGCGCCGATGATTATCGCCGTGATCGCCAAGGTAACGCCGGACCTGCCCAAAGTGCCCAAAATGGAGCAGGTGATTTCCGCAGGCTGCGCCGCCCACGGCATTTTGCTGGCCGCCCACGCGCAAGGGCTAGGCGCCATGTGGCGTAGCGGCAAGTACGCTTTTGACCCCGTGGTGCGCAAAGGGCTTTCCTTGGAAGAAGATGACGAAGTCGTCGCGTTTATCTACCTGGGACACCTGGGCGGGCGCCACAAGCCTTTGCCTGCGCATAACGTGGCCGACTTCGTAGAGCGCTGGGCGTAAGGAGACCAACCGCCATGCGCAAACCCGGTGTGCCTCACCCACGCTTGCCGCTGCCCGAAGGCCAGGAAGACCTGGCCGCCTTTCAAAAGTGGTTGAGCGACGCAATCCCCATGGTTGGTGCCCTGGGGATTGAAGAGATATCGCTGCACAACCAATCGCTTACTTGGCGGCTCGCCCTGGCGCCCAACCTGAATGACAAAGGCACCGGCTTTGGTGGCGCGCTAAGTGCGCAAACCACACTGCAAGGCTGGTGCTGGGTAACGCTATGGCTACGCAAGCAGGGCATGGCGCGCGATGTAGTGGTCGCTGAGGCCACGCAGCGCTTTCTGGCCCCGGTAACGGGTGATTACCGCCTGGTATGCACGCCAGCAGAGCCTGACGGTGTTGAGAAGCTCACCAAGAAGCTGGCCGAGCGCGGCAAAGGCCGCATTGCGCTTACCCAGCAGCTTTACTGTGGCGATGCGCTCTGCCTGGAAGCCCACGGCAACTATGCGGTGTTATCGAGCAGCGATACCTGATGGCAAGCCACTGATTCTGAAAAAGGCTTGCTATTTGGCCGCTTAAACCATAGTATATGCGCCGTTCTGTCGCGAAAGGCACAGCCTAAGTGATTGAGCCAAAATGTGGAGAGGTGTCCGAGTGGTCGAAGGAGCACGCCTGGAAAGTGTGTAAGTCGTAAGGCTTCGAGGGTTCGAATCCCTCCCTCTCCGCCACAGAATATAGAAAAAGCCCGCTGAGTAATCAGCGGGCTTTTTTGTGTTTGGAATTTGGCTGCCCAGCCTTTCACCTTTGCCTACCTTGGTCTTATGCTCGTCAATACGAAGGTGACAATGCTTGCTGGCTTCGCTACTGTTATCTTAAGAATTATGAGCTATCGATATGAGTCTGATAACGACCCTGAACAGACATCAGATGTGTCATGCGTTTAACTTTTCGGCCCGGTCTGGAGATGACTGCGAGCAAGCTATGCTATTCAGTTGCTTTGTCATTAAAGACTAGAACTGACAAATTGAAATGTATCAAAGTAGCCTATGTTGATAGCAAAACATAATAGAGGCGTTCCATGTCAGCACACAGCGGTGACGTAAAAATCCTTAGCCTAAATGGCGGGGGAGCAAGAGGTCTGTTTACCATCAACGTGCTTGCTGAAATCGAGCGCATCATTGAACAGCAAACTGGCCAATCGCACGTAAAAGCAGGCGAGTACTTTGATCTGATTACTGGCACCTCAATTGGTGGAATTCTGGCGCTGGGGCTTGCGGCTGGAAAAAGCGCTAGAGAGCTGGAGTCAGTTTTCCGTGATCAAGCATCTCTAATTTTTCCGCACAGAAGATCTTGGCGAAAAAAATGGAGGGCTGTTTTTGGAGCCCAATACAATAGCAAACCGCTCTTAGAAGCGGTCGCCTGCATGATAGGGGCGGAGACTACCTTTGGTGACTTGAATCGTAGGGTGATGATTCCAGCAGTGAACCTCTCCACTGGAAAGCCTCAATTCTTCAAAACTCCACATAACCCATCATTTAACCGTGATGCTCGACTTACTCTTCTAGACGCGGCAATGGCTACATCGGCCGCGCCTACCTATTTTGCTCCTCATTATTGCGCGGATCTTGATGCATATTTCGCTGATGGAGGTTTGGTTGCTAACAATCCCAGCTTCATCGGGTTACATGAAGTTTTCAGAGATATGACCTGCGATTTTCCCAATGCCACGGTAGCCGACGTCAAAATATTGAACATTGGCACCTTGGGAGAAGAATATACCGTGAGTCCAGCCGCCTTAGCAGCAAAGTACAACAATGGCTATCTGGGCCTTTGGGGGTTCGGTGAACGGCTAGTTTTAACCACTATGACCGCAAATCAGCAGCTTCATAAAGCAATGCTGGAGCGGGAGTTATCTACTCATAACGCATTAGATAACTATGTCTATCTTGACGATATCGTTCCAAACGAAGCGGCATCCGACATTACCTTGGACAACGCGAGCGAAAGCAGTCTGCGAAACCTTGCTAGCCGTGGAAAACAGCTGGCCACTACTGAGTTCACCAAAAACAGTCGATTACAGGCCTTCTTCAATCAGCCCTCAGCCCCCTTTGGCAGCAGCAGACGTGCCCCAGCCCCACAGGAGACAAAGAAATGACTTGGAACTTTCATCGCTATTATAACGACCCAAGTGACGGGCTTATTGGCAAGTTGAAATTGAGTGAATCACGCATCACTCAGCTCAAACAATTACGCGCGAAGATTCGAGATCGTACTAAAAAGGTGTTTGAAGAAGCTAAAACTCTTGTCCAAACGTCAAACCTGACGAGCTCCTTAGAGAGCTTTAAAGCGCGTCTCTCGGATACAAACCTTAAATACCTTAGCGATGAAGATCAGGCCGAAATAGCGAGATTGCTGTGGAACATGGATGAAGACGCAAGAAATTCCTTCCTAGATCTCAAGCCACGTTTCTGGACGCAAGGGAGCTTTCAATACGATACCCTTAACAATCCCTATGCCACCCCGCCACAGGAGATGGACATAGACGATGGTACGTACCTTCCTATGGAAGTTTTTAAAGGCCAACCTGTCATTGGTCACAGGCTCCTCATACTGCTTGTAGACTCGTCTTTGAAGTCTTTAGAAAAAGAGAATGCAGGCTGGCAGTTTGATTCTTCAAAGCCGACCTGCGCTCGTTTGAAAATTCCTGCTGAACACACTCATATTGACGTTCCTATGTATGCGATACCGAGAGAACAGTTTCTGCTTAAAGAGGATTCTATAGCGGTAGCAAAATCACGCGTGCTAGGTATGGAGGCAATGGACTCCATTCATGGATCCATCATGTTTAATCACGAGGCTTACAGGCTTGATGAAGATTGCGTAAATCTCGCTTTGCGTGAAGGTGAAAAGAAATGGATTAAGAGTGATCCAAAAATTATAGAAGACTGGTTTATTGAAAGCTGTGAGCGGATCGGTCCTGATTTGCGCAAAGTCTGCCGTTTTATGAAGTCCTGGCGCGATGCGCAATGGCAGGAAGGTGGCGGGCCGTCTTCAATTTCACTTATGGCAGCAACCGTTAGTATTTTTGATAGAGAGCCGCTTAAGAAAGGAGATCTTGGAGCGGCTATGATGTCGCTTGCAGAGAACCTTCCGAGGGAGTTTTCCAATGGTGTAGAAAGCCCAGATCACACTGATGAAAAACCTCTATTTCCAAACCATCTTGAGCATGGTGAATATGAGCGAGAGGTAATTAAACGTCTCAATGAACTGCATGGGATTTTAGTAGAAGCTCAGATCTCTTCGACCAAAGTGCTTGCTCTCGATTCAATCAATCGGGCATTCGGCCAACGAGTAAGTAAGAGCGAACTGATCGTTAGCGAAGTATCTGCTCCAGCGTTTGCAGCTGAACCTTCTCGTGGAAATGAAGCCGCTAGCATCAGTTCAACCATGGCAAGTGGTTAATACTACGTGTCTAGTGCACTTCATCAGATATTGCTGGGTTGCGGGTATCAGTACACCAAGGCTCAGCACATTTCTGAAAGCACACCTCTGCGCGCCCTCAACTCCTCCAAAGGCTTTTACGTTAAAAATTATGGAACAGCAGGCGGTCAGTTCAGTATTGCACTAAGCTTACCTGCCGACCCGCATATCACTTTACCTACCGCATACATCCTTAAAAAACCAGAAAAATTCAACGGCCTATTATTGCCTCATGTTAACTTGGGGTGGTACCTCTGCTACGTTCGGGAGATGGAAGCAGACTGGGATGCTAATAACCTGCATGGACTTTATTTGCAGGTAGATGATCAGATCCAACGAACATTGGATGCAACAGTCGCTTCAGTGATGCATGGCTCACCGGATGATCAAGAGATGGAAGGAGAGTTCGCTTCCTATTGGTTACCTGAGAAGGAACTCTATCTCCTATCAGATGCTGTAGAGATGTTAGAGATGCAGTGTCATGTAGCAATCAATGCGCGAGAACATGAGGAACCAGAAAAGGGGGCAGGTGAGGAGTGGGTTGTCTTTGAGAAGGAAGAGGAAAACGAGTTCAATGAGTGGATGAAGCAAAGGTGCCTAAAGCGAGGTAGTAATAGGAGCATTCTCACACGTTATTTCAAAGTTAATCCGTCGCGCCTAGCTGGAATGGAGTGGCCGCCACAAAACTTCCGGGCTTTACTCCAATGGCTTGGCGAAGTAGACCTGAGCGCCCTCAGCCGCCTCCTAAAACACTTCGTTGATAATCCTGTTAAACGCCACGTAATCCTGTTCGACGTACACCATCAAGATCTAGTGGGCCTCTATGTTGAACTTGAACTTGAACTTGCTGCGACCGGACTGCTTACTTATCCCAAGAAAAAAAATCGAAAGAAACATACGAGACGCGTAGTAAATAGTAAGAAACTGATCACCTGTCTTTCGGGCAAACGTTCGGTTCATAAATTTACTAGAATAGGGGTCACGAAGGCGGATAAAAAAACAATTCTTAGCCGAAACCGGCGTCGTGAAACTAGTGGTGATTTGAGCACTAAGCATATCGCGCTTATAGGCTGTGGAACCATTGGAGGGCATCTTGGTGGCCTACTGCTTCGCTCCGGGGCAGGATGCGGACAGGCTAAGTTCGACCTCTACGACAACGACTCTTTCGGGCCTCAAAATTTTGGCCGACATCCCTTATCCACCAAGGATTTTGGCCAGAACAAAGCAATATCGTTAGCCATGACACTTAAATCATCTACACATATGAACTGCATTGTTGAGGGAAAATCTTATCAGTTTTCGATTGTTCCTGAGCTATTAAACCAATACGACATTGTCATCGACGCAACTGGTCGTCCCCCAGTTGCGAAGCGTCTGGCCCATGTAGTTCGCACCATGGTGTGCGATGAGAGACCTAAGCTCATCCATGGGTTTAATGACGGCAATGGCCGAGCATCAAAAGTCTTAATTGACGACGGCATGTGTTGCTATGGTTGCCTATTAAATACTCCTGCATTTTACAAAAATGGCTTGGACCTACGTTTTAAGAATATTGATGTTAGCCAGGAGCGTTTCGTCAGTTGCGGGAGCACTTTCACACCTTATGATGCGGCGGTCAGCGTAATAACTGCGGCAA